>NZ_JPEN01000089.1 GCF_000767835.1 Streptococcus sinensis
TGTTTCACTTGCATGTAACCGATCGCTTGGAATTCACTGTCATCAGAAATCTTGCTCAAGAAGTCATTAGAGAAGCTGTAGACAACTGTTCTAGCCTTATGATCAATATTTTGGTTGACATATTGAGTCAGATCAGTTCCTTTAGCAATCTTCGTGCTATCTTTCAAGAGAATATCTGTGTTGGCAATCCATTTGTGAACGCCATTGTATTC
>NZ_JPEN01000011.1 GCF_000767835.1 Streptococcus sinensis
GTTTTCCTTGCAGCAACCGGCACTTTGACTTTGGTAGCTTTATAGGTATTTGTGAATGTCTGAATTCCGTCATCTGTAATGGCATCAATAGCCCCAGAGATTGGAGGTACGAGATTTGAACCAGCAGCTACAGATGAGAAATTAGCAATAGGAGCTGTTAAAGCTGAAATGGCAAAATTCTCAACCCAGGCAACCAGCTGACCTCTTCCATTATCATAGACGTGTAC
>NZ_JPEN01000067.1 GCF_000767835.1 Streptococcus sinensis
ATCTCCGACGGGAGAGAGTACTCACTACTTTTTCTTTATGTTAAAGTAGTGGTGTCTTGTAAAGTCGTAGGGCTCTATGGCGCTAGACGTCGCTTGACAAACTGGCAAGACACCTTGTTTTAGGTGGAGTTTGATCAAAGTATGTGGGACGCTAAACGTCGCGTATTGAAAATAAAATCACTAAAACATGGAATTATTCAAGACAAAAGAGGTAATGTCATGCGTGCAGTATTTGGAATTGATGTCAGTAAAA
>NZ_JPEN01000043.1 GCF_000767835.1 Streptococcus sinensis
GGCTTGGCAATAGAAACCTTAGTAGTCGTACCGCCTACGCCGACTAACTGTCCATTGTCCTGAACATAATAGAGATGGATATGGTAGTCACCCACAGAGTTTTTATGACGGGAAGCTTTGACTGTAACGGTATAGTTGCCATTGGTCTGACGTTGAGCTTCATACCAGACCAAATCGTCTTGACCTTTATCACTAGACCAAACAGGAACAAGAACTTTTTTGACACCATAAGGATTTGAGACTTCTGAGACGA
>NZ_JPEN01000003.1 GCF_000767835.1 Streptococcus sinensis
TCGAACCTCTAACCGCCTGATTCGTAGTCAGGTACTCTATCCAGTTGAGCTAAGGGTGCTCTTTTAAACTCTCATGCCGAGGACCGGAATCGAACCGGTACGATCGTTGCCAATCGCAGGATTTTAAGTCCTGTGCGTCTGCCAGTTCCGCCACCCCGGCCTCAAAGCGAACGACGGGATTCGAACCCGCGACCCCCACCTTGGCAAGGTGGTGTTCTACCACTGAACTACGTTCGCATCTGTATAAAAAAATGCC
>NZ_JPEN01000088.1 GCF_000767835.1 Streptococcus sinensis
AGGCATTCTATGTAAAAAGTCAAGAATAATTTTTTAAAATATCAATTATTTTTTACAGATATTTAGAAAAATGATTGCATGCGAAAAGACCTGCTAAAAGCAAGTTTTTAAAATAATTCGTGACTTTATCGCCTTACCTTAGTTTAGTTTCATCAAATTGTTGATTGGTTTTAAGAAGATGGAAAATGATACGAGTTAATTTTTTAGCGACATGTGTCACGGCTACATTGTAGTGTTTTCCTTGACTAATTTTCAGC
>NZ_JPEN01000085.1 GCF_000767835.1 Streptococcus sinensis
AGAATACCATATCAAGTTTTTAGATAACTTTCGTTTGGTCTCACATCATTGACAAACGTACAAGATTGTTTTGCCAAGAATGAGCCAATATGCGACAACTCTGAACGATTCTGAATCACACAAAAAAATAATTTCCAAAAGCAAGCATGTTTTGAAAAGATAAACTTACCCCTCACCTCGAGATGAGATCAAGCCGAAAAGAGTCTGGGACAGACAGCCATGACGACATAGCCGTCACCCACAGAAACACGAAAATAAA
>NZ_JPEN01000069.1 GCF_000767835.1 Streptococcus sinensis
AATAAAATGGCGCGAGACGGAATCGAACCGCCGACACATGGAGCTTCAATCCATTGCTCTACCAACTGAGCTACCGAGCCAAAATTGCGGGAGCAGGATTTGAACCTACGACCTTCGGGTTATGAGCCCGACGAGCTACCTAGCTGCTCCATCCCGCGATATTCTTATCTAAGGAGGATGTGGGATTCGAACCCACGCACGCTTTTACACGCCTGACGGTTTTCAAGACCGTTCCCTTCAGCCGGACTTGGGTAATCCTCCAA
>NZ_JPEN01000006.1 GCF_000767835.1 Streptococcus sinensis
TACGCCGACCGAAATCGGAGTGAAATGGCAAATGGATGTCAAATATGTCCCAAAACACTGTTACACCGGCTCTATCCCTGATAAATTCTATCAGTATACTGTCATCGACGAAGCTTCCAGAGAGCGATTTATCTATCCTTTTAAGGAGCAAAGCTCTCATTCTACAGTTCAATTTTTGAAATTGGCTATTCGTCATTTTGGTTATCAGCCCAAAATCCTGCAAACAGATAATGGTGTTGAATTTACACACTTTAGAGAGACCAAGCAAG
>NZ_JPEN01000013.1 GCF_000767835.1 Streptococcus sinensis
ACCCAGTCTGAGCAAAACAAGACTTCGCAGTCATCAACTAGCTCTTCGACAGGATCTTCCTCTAGTCAGACTTCTTCATCCAATGAAGGTCAGACTAGTAATCTAGACGGAAGCTATCAGGCAAGCGACTATGATGGTGACCAATATGTCCTAGAAATTAATGGTAAGACTGGTACTTGGACGGAAACAGAAGTAGATGGCAGTAAGGAAATTAAGCAGGTACAAGTAGATACAGCTAATCAAAGATTGATTGTCGGTGACGATGTTAAAAGCTATCG
>NZ_JPEN01000111.1 GCF_000767835.1 Streptococcus sinensis
AAGCTGAATCGGTTGATCTGTATTCTTATTGATAAACGTTTTCCTTGCAGCAACCGGCACTTTAACCTTGGTAGCTTTGTACGTATTTGTGAATGTCTGAATTCCGGCATCTGTAATGGTGTTGATGGCACCAGAGATTGGTGGTACAAGATTAGAACCAGGTGCTGAAGTTGAAAAATCAGCTGCTGGAAGTGCTACTTGAGAAATTTCGAATTTTTCAACCCAGGCAACCAGCTGACCTCTTCCATTATCATAGACGTGTACAATTACAGGAACTGTT
>NZ_JPEN01000105.1 GCF_000767835.1 Streptococcus sinensis
TTAACTGCTGATAAAGCTCATCAGATACAAGAGGAGGCCAAGAAAACCATTGGTAAGGATTCTCCTGCTTTAGTCTTAGAATTAGGACAATTAATCGAAACTATTAAACATTACGATAAACAGATTAATCAAACTCAAGAAGAAATTAATCGCTTGATGAACGACTTAAACTCTCCTATCACATCTATTACAGGAATTGGAACTCGCCTTGGTGCTATTATTCTAGCTGAAATTAAGAATATTCATAACTTCAAGAATCCAAATCAGCTCCAAGCTTTCGCAGG
>NZ_JPEN01000016.1 GCF_000767835.1 Streptococcus sinensis
GAAAAAATTGTATTAGGCTACTGGCTCGTCTCTAGTAGCCTTTTTTTGTAGCACAAACTCCTGATAAGTAAGATTTTCTTTCAAAAGGATATAAGCTATTTTAAGAAGTTGATGTGCGAGTGCAATAGTTGCTTTTTGCGGTCCTCTCCTGCTTTGAATCTGGTAATAACGCTCTGCTAGTGGACTTCCTTTTTGTCTTTTTGCCGCAAAAACTGCTTGACAGAGACACCTTTTTAAATAGGAATTGCCATGTCTGATTTTTGTGCTCCTCTTTTTACCGGCACTTTCATTATTTCCAGGACACAAACCAGCCCAGGAAGC
>NZ_JPEN01000090.1 GCF_000767835.1 Streptococcus sinensis
AGTAGGTGGCACGAGCTAGTTTAGCTGTTGCTAGAAGGAGGTCTAGTCGGAATCCTCCATTGACCATTTCTCTAACTGTTTCTGCCTTTCGCACGCTAAGGCTTCGTCCCTCAGGCGCAATTCTTTCAACTTTTTTAAATAGGCATTCTCCGTTCTAAGACGCTCATTTTCTTCTTGGAGTCGCTCTAACTCCGTCATCTCTTCCCAGGTCTTCTTTGGCTTACGTCCCATTTTTGGCGGCCTCCCTCTTCTTTTCTCAAGAATAGTATACCCGTTTTTCTTGTATTGCGCTATCCAGTTTGGAAGAGTCCCTCGGTTTGGCAAGGC
>NZ_JPEN01000104.1 GCF_000767835.1 Streptococcus sinensis
ACAGCGGAAGCGCCGTTTCCTTAGACGAATCAATGTCTTGTATCCAGCACACTCTAAATAGGGGATTTTAGATTCTTTTTGGAAGTCATATTTAGCCATTTGTCCTTGACAGTGAGGGCATTTAGGTGCTGGATAATCTAGCTTGGCGAAGATTTCTTTATGCGTTCCAGCATTTAGAACATTCAAGATAGTGATGTTAGGGTCTTTGATTTCCAGTAAGTTTGTGGTAAAATTTAATTGTTCCATAAGATTCTTTCTAATGATGGTTTGATCGCTTTTCATTATAGGTCTTATGGGACTTTTTTTCTACAACAAAATAGGCTCCATAATCCCTGC
>NZ_JPEN01000009.1 GCF_000767835.1 Streptococcus sinensis
CGATAGTCTTTATTTAAAAGAAGAAGGTTTTTGTACTCTCAAGATTTAAGTAACTGTACAACAATTGGCTAGAGAAACAAGCGGGAGGAGTTGTTTTTGTACTCTCAAGATTTAAGTAACTGTACAACAACTTCACGCATGCATAGCGTTGAAGAGTTGTTTTTGTACTCTCAAGATTTAAGTAACTGTACAACCTTCCAAAGCTTCCGCCTTCGCATTGTGTCGTTTTTGTACTCTCAAGATTTAAGTAACTGTACAACGTTTACGCAGAATGTAATATCATCAAAGGGTTTTTGTACTCTCAAGATTTAAGTAACTGTACAACATAAAGCTAATAAGGGTAGGTCAAGA
>NZ_JPEN01000005.1 GCF_000767835.1 Streptococcus sinensis
GACATCAAAGCTCCCTGTGTCTGGATTATTATTGGTGATATCCAGTTTTCCTTGCGGTTTGCCGATGGTGACAGTTGTTTGGGTACCGCCTACGCCGACCAGCTGATTGTCTGCCAGTAGATAATAAAGGTGGATATTGTACTCGCCTGTGGAATACTTATGGTCACGGGCAGCGACACTGATCTTATAGGTCCCATCCACTTGTTTTTTAGCATCATACCAGATGATATCGTCCTGCCCATTAACGCTGGACCAAGTGGGTAGGGCTACTTTTTTGATGGGCTTAGGAGCTGAGATATTGGTTACATGTACATCGAAGCTACCAGCATTTGAATCTACATTTGTAATAGTGAGGGTGCCTTGGGGAGTGTC
>NZ_JPEN01000108.1 GCF_000767835.1 Streptococcus sinensis
GGTCAAGAACAAGGTAAGGTTGTGAAGGGTGTAACAGAAGTAACCTATGTCTATAAGGCTGTTCAAGCAGAACCTAAGAAGACAGGTACCAATGCTAAGGGTGAAGATGTCAATGGTAAGACGATGTTGGCTGGTTCAACAGAGGTTTACACAATTAACATCGACAACGACCAATACAAGGGGACAACTGGTTTGGTTGACCAAGACAAACAAGTTGGTTTGACGGTTATTGAGAAATACTCTAGCAAGTTTGTAACACCAAATCTGGATGCTGTTCGTATGACGACAGAAGATGGCAAGGTTGTCAGCGGCTTCACGACTAAGATCTACAAGTCTGTTGCAGAAGCTCCACAAAAGATTCAAGATTATATCAAGGCTAAGGGCTTGACAATTGATGGTGAGTTTGCGGTAACAACTTCAGATGATCCAGTAGCCTACACGAATAACTATGCCTTGAAGGGTATCAACCTGAAATTGATCTTCCCAACAACTGTGAAGAAAGATATCAAGGAAGCGAGCAAGTACGA
>NZ_JPEN01000030.1 GCF_000767835.1 Streptococcus sinensis
CCTTATATTTATATTAGCGGGTAGCTTCCGCCAGTATAAACCCTTTCTTAATTATTTTATAGATTTGTTTTATACTTAGTTCAGCGCTGTGGATTAGTAAGTGTCACCAATCGCTTAGACGATTTCAAGGAGGCTCTAACCACAGCTCTTTGTTTCATTGGTAATGAGAATGATAACGCCCTGACGTTTTATCTCGTGTAAGGATACAAGGCAAAGAGTGCGTGGAACAAACAACAGTCGCTAATATAACTTAGAAAGGAATCAGAAAGTGATGTTATATATCGGTATTGACATTGCCAAAAATAAACACGATTTAGCCTGTATCAATGAAAATGGAGAAATAATGATAGCTAACTTCAAATTTGCCAATTCTTACCAAGGATTTGTTCAGCTTAAGCTAAGGCTAGAACAGCTATCTCCTCTAACACAAGACATCCAGATAGCGCTTGAAAGCACAGGACACTACAACTACAATATTGTGACTTTTTTAAGAGAGTTAGGGTACAATGTATTTACTTACAACCCGCTCATTATCAAAGAATTTGCTAAATCACAATCTCTTAGAAAAACTAAGACAGACAGGAAAGATGCCCTTTTAATCGCTCGTAAGCTACGCT
>NZ_JPEN01000096.1 GCF_000767835.1 Streptococcus sinensis
TTTTTAAATCTTGGTTCATTGATTTTGAACCGTTTGGTGGTGTGAAGCCCTCTGATTGGAAGACAGCAAATCTTACAGATATTGCTGAGTACCTTAATGGACTAGCTATGCAAAAGTATCGACCATTTGATAATGAGGAAAGCTTACCTGTCCTTAAAATAAAGGAATTACGACAAGGTATTTTTGACTCATCAAGCGATTTATGTTCAGCAGATATTAAAAGCTCATATATAATTCAAGATGGTGATGTTATTTTTTCTTGGTCTGGTAGCCTTCTAGTTGATTTTTGGACTGGAGGTATTGGTGGACTTAATCAACATCTTTTTAAGGTTAGTTCTCAAGAATATGATAAGTGGTTTTACTATAGCTGGACAAAGTATTATCTTGATGAGTTCGTTGCAATCGCTGCAGATAAAGCAACTACAATGGGACATATAACTAGAAAGAGTTTAGAAAAAGCTGAAATTTTAATACCAAATGACCATGACTATAAATCTATCGGATTATTACTAGCACCGACTTATAACCAGATCATTTCTAATCGTATTGAAAATCGTAAATTGATGGAAGTAAGAAATTCCTTACTTCCAAAACTCCTCTCTGGCGAAATTCCCGTTAATCAAGTCACTAAATGATGATTTATC
>NZ_JPEN01000076.1 GCF_000767835.1 Streptococcus sinensis
TAATACTTTCACCATTTTGCCGTAACTCATAGATTTTGACTTTGTCTTCATAACTTAATTTCACTTGAATTGTCAAATTAAGTGCACATTTTTTCCATAAAATACTTCATAAGGAGTTTTCCAGTTGAGACACTTTCGTGGTCTATTATTTAGTTTATCCTCCCACAGCTGAATGGTGTGCTCATCAATGAATGTTAAGTCGCTCCCTTTTGGAAAATATTCTCGTAGTAATCCATTGGTATTCTCATTTGTTCCTCGTTGCCAAGGCGCATGAGGGTCTGGGAAATAGACCTCTACCTTTAATTTGTCCGTCAAGTCTTGATGATTCGTGAATTCTTTTCCTCTATCTGGAGTGACGGTTTCTTTCGGCAAGGGCTCCAACATTTGTACCATAGCCTCTATGACCAGTTTGCTTTTCTTGACCGCTACCTTCTTGATTTTAAGAAAGCGAGAATGGCGATCCGTTAGAGTAACTAGACAAGCTTTCCCAGTTTTCCCTGCAACCGTGTCTGCTTCCCAATCACCAATCCTAGCTCGCTTGTTTGCTTCTTCGGGTCTTTCATGAATGGTATGAGAAATAGAAATTTTCCAATTTGAGAAAAGTTTAGTCCTTTTGTACGGTAAATCAGAATACTTTCCCGCTCATCTATGGTAAAATGGTGGATAGCTCATAAGATTTCCTTTCGTAACTAGTTCGTCCAATTCTATTTTACTAGAAAATCTTATGAGTTTTTATTGTGCACTTATATTGTATATTCAAGGTGCTGGATACAAGACATTGATTCGTCTAAGGAAACGGCGCTTCCGCTGTCAGGATTGCGGAA
>NZ_JPEN01000058.1 GCF_000767835.1 Streptococcus sinensis
CTATAAAATAATTAAGAAAGGGTTTATACTGGCGGAAGCTACCCGCTAATATAAATATAAGGGTGACATCGTTCTGGAAAGTAAGATTGAGAAAATCTTTCGCCTACGAACGGAAGAGTCTAAAGAAAACTTTGTGGCCTTGCTAAAAGATGTTCCGCTGGACTTTATCACAGTGACCTATGATGTGATTGATACCCTTTCTAAGAAGTATGATTATCCTGTCCAGGAGTATATCTATGTCACGCTGACAGTTCACATCTACTGTTCTTATCAGGCTGTGCAGCAGGGGCGGTACAAGGAGAGTGATCTGCCGGATGCTTCGGAGAAATACCCAGTTCCTTATCAAATCGCCCAAGAAGCAGTGGCTATTTATCGGGATCGGCTCTTAGATAGTTTTCCAGATGATGAGGTGAACAGAATTGCTTATCATTTTATCAATGCAGAAGGCGACTCCAATCCTGTAGGTCAGAGTCACTTAGATAAGCGGAAAGACATTCTAAATGCTGTGGAAGAGGAGCTAAGGAAGCAAGGTATTAGAAGAACAGCTAATAATAGTAACTTCTATGACCGATTCATGATTCATCTCAATTATTTCTTAGATTACTTGGATAGAAGCCGCGATGACAATGTTGCGCTGCTAGAAATGGAGAGCCAGATTAAACTGACTTATCCTGAAGCCTATCAAATTGGAAGTAGTCTCTATGAGATTATTGCTCAGAAAACTGGAATAGACTTGTATCATAGTGAGCGAGTTTATCTAGTCTTACATATTCAACGATTACTATAACTAAAAAATATAAGGAGGCATTCTATGTAAAAAGTCAAGAATAATTTTTTAAAATATCAATTATTTTTTACA
>NZ_JPEN01000046.1 GCF_000767835.1 Streptococcus sinensis
AGAAAAAGTAGTGAGTACTCTCTCCCGTCGGAGATTTCTTCACTACTAATCTTAGTATGTTTACTACTTAGACACTATTCAAAAGATTTTACATAAAGACCATCATGAGCTTCAGGGCCAGGGTTTACATCCATTCTGGAAGGAGAATGATAATGCTCCTGTGAAATATCCCCGCTATCAAATGTTGATGCAGTATCTATCTTTGAGTGAAGAAATTGGAGGAGATTTCTTCCATCGCTATCCTGATTATGGCGGCTATATCTGTGGAAGTCAGGTCCAGCTGGATGTCTCACGGGCAAATTTCATACAGGTAATCAATACCTTCAATCAAATCGAGGCTGCTAAAGCCTATCTTTTTGCCAATTCGGAATTGACAGCAGAAGATTTCAACACTAGAATCTCCAGAGACCGCTTCTGGGAAGAATCCATGCATGGCTTGTTAGTAGAAAATGTCGGTGTCAATCCCTATGATTTTACAGATGAAGAAGATTTTTTCAATATTTAAATCACACAGCTATTTTTAATGCTGAACGAGAGGGAGATGTCTACTATTTTCCTCCTATCGGCTGGAGAATATCTAAAGCAGGTGCAAATCAAGGCCTATAATTTGAGGGGGGGACGAAAGATTTATCATTCCGTGCGCAGAAGATTTTAGTCATCACAGAAGCTACCAATATAAGGATTTAACGACAAGAGGCACTGTTGAATTTAGAAGCACTTGTGTTCAGCCTCTCACTAAGACATTTGCACCAGCAACCTTTCATTTAGGATTGTTAGTGAATTTAGAGGAAACAGAGGCCTATCTTAAAGCTTGTGAGTTTTTCAGGCTGGAAGGGCGGGATTATAAACATTTGCGCCGACAGTATTCGAAAAACAAACTTACACAGAACGAGGAAAAAACATTTAAAAATTTTCATACGATCTTCTTCAACTTGCTATCAAAGGCTTGCAAAAACGGAAAATGCATGAAGAAAAGTATCTCATATCTTTGTATTAATAGACTCCCTTTGGAATTCTAATAATGTTTTAAGTGTTTCATTTTAGTGCTAAACCCTAGTCCTTTAAGGAACTTTCAAGGTTATCGCAAAGTCGGTTTGGAAAAAAGTTACAAAAAAGCAAAAAAA
>NZ_JPEN01000026.1 GCF_000767835.1 Streptococcus sinensis
ACAAAATAGGCTCCATAATCCCTGCGGTGGATTTACCCACTACAGAAATTATAGAGCCGTTTTTTGTTGCACTATATTTTACAATTTATCAATTGAAAAATAGGCAAAAAAGGGTTACAATGGTAATTGGAAAACTTGTAACAGATACAATAAAAGACGATTTAGAATCTGGAGGAAATCATGTCTTTTTCTGATTTAAAACTCTTTGCTCTTTCTTCTAATCAAGAATTAGCGCAGCGTGTTGCTCAAGAGATTGGATTGCCACTTGGGAAAGCAACTGTCCGTCAGTTCTCTGACGGGGAGATTCAAGTGAATATTGAAGAATCTATCCGCGGGAAACACGTCTTTATTTTGCAGTCTACCAGCTCGCCAGTCAATGATAATTTAATGGAAATTTTGATCATGGTAGATGCTTTGAAGAGAGCTAGTGCAGAATCTATCAATGTGGTAATGCCCTACTATGGTTATGCTAGACAGGATCGAAAAGCTCGTGCTCGTGAGCCGATTACATCTAAATTAGTTGCTAATATGCTGGAGATTGCTGGAGTTGACCGTTTGTTGACCATTGATTTGCATGCTTCTCAAATTCAAGGGTTCTTTGATATTCCTGTTGATCATTTGATGGGGGCCCCTTTGATTGCTGATTATTTTGAACGTCGTGGTATGATTGGGAATGATTATGTGGTGGTTAGTCCGGATCATGGCGGTGTGAGTCGGGCCCGTAAATTGGCAGAATTTCTCAAAACATCAATTGCTATTATCGATAAACGTCGCAGTGTTGATAAAATGAATACTAGTGAAGTCATGAATATCATTGGTAAGGTTGCAGGCAAAACATGTATCCTGATTGATGACATGATTGATACGGCAGGAACGATTTGTCATGCGGCAGATGCCCTAGCAGAAGCTGGTGCAGTTGAAGTCTATGCTAGCTGTACCCATCCTGTCTTATCTGGTCCAGCTATGGAAAATATTCAAAAATCTGCTATTAAAAAGTTGATTGTTTTGGATACGATTTACCTTCCTGAAGAACGATTGATTGATAAGATTGAGCAGATTTCCATCGCTCATCTGTTAGCAGAAGCGATCGTTCGTATTCATGAAAAACGTCCTCTCTCTCCATTATTTGAAAGCGAAAAAAAATAAACTATTTAATAGACTTATAATTATGGCTCTATAATTTCTGTAGTGGGTAAATCCACCGCAGGGATTATGGAGCCTATTTTGTTGTA
>NZ_JPEN01000008.1 GCF_000767835.1 Streptococcus sinensis
ATCACCTCAACTAATTCTTGTCAACACTTTTTTTGAACTTTTTTTGCTTTTTTGTAACTTTTTGAAGAAGTGAAATATACAAAACTTATCTAACCCTGGACAGAGCTAGAGAATGACGGTGTTGCTGAATAAAAAAAGAAAAAAGAAAATCCAATTGTTATATAGCTTCGTTAATAGAAAAAATACCACTTAGCTTTAATAAATAAGATAAAGTGAGACTTAAGTCTCTAACATGTATGACAGCGAAAGTTTATCAGTGATAATTCCACTTCATCTACTACATACCAGATTTGCAAGCAGAAATCGAGAAGATTTCTATCTCATCAGTGATAATTTATCTCAGCAAAATATCATTTAGTGAGCTAACACAAGGAAATACTAGACTAGCTCTCTCATGCCGAAAATGCGAAACGAATAGTTTCACACAACAAGTCAGCCGATGAAATCTTGACTTTTCTATTCAGATCTATTCAGAAAAGAGTTGGCAACTGCATTTGGAATGTAAGAGAGTAAATACCATAAAGTTCTGCAGTCGCCGCGTCTAGTCAAAAAGCATAGCGAAAACAATGGCTGAGTTTTGAAGATGGACAGAACAAAATATGAAGAAAACTATGCTTGTTTTTTATAGCATTGCAATTTCAGAGCGATACTAAGCAAAACGATTTTGCAGAGCAACTGTACCGATTCTCAGCTAATTCGCTCTAATTTTCCTCTGCATGGATTACATATTTCTCAAATTTTAGATTTGGCATAGCTTCTGCCAAATCGTGGGCAATCCGGTCTAGGGCTTCTAAACGCATATCAACAGATGTGTGAGCATTACCCTGAATGATAAAAATCGCATTCTTTGTATTATCATCAAATTTATAGTTCTCACTGTCACGAACATCCAACCAAGCTAGAATTCCTTTTTCGTCTCGATAAACGTAATCCGTCGGGGAAACATGTTTCTCCTTGGATAAAATAGGCAAGAAAACATCCTCTTTTTGACTGACTGTAAACTCAATCTGATTTCCAATTTTATCAAGATCGTGCCCACCGATGGCCAGCAGAGAATGCAGTGCTTCTACATTATAAACATCAATAATACTGTTAATTCGAGGAATTGAGCCGCGATGCTGAATATTGCGAATTAAGGCTGGCACAGTGGGCGGATTTTTCTTGACACTGCGGCCGACAGCCTGCAGTAAATTCCTATACCCCTGAATAGTCGGACGGTCGGACACCTCAGCAAGATCACAATTCAAAGCCCATGCTTCTGCTTCTTTCTGCCTCTTCAAAAAAGCCTCAGAGAGAGGAGCATGTGGATCTACATGTTTGGCAATCCCAATCACCACGCTTGTAATTCCAAGTTCCGCTAAGCTTTTATCAATGACAAATTTCATAACAAGTCACCTTATATTTATATTAGCGGGTAGCTTCCGCCAGTATAAACCCTTTCTTAATTATTTTATA
>NZ_JPEN01000056.1 GCF_000767835.1 Streptococcus sinensis
ACTAATCATATCAAGGTTTCTTCTTTTTTGGTACTCAGGTCTCACATCTATTGTAACGCTACAGAAAAGATAAGAATTTTTTCTTGCATTTTAGAAAGATTAGTGTATAATAGAAAGGTATGCGAAAAGCATACTTGTGGGAGGTAAAAATCTTTATTTACCGCCAAAACCACAAAGGAGGATTTAAAAATGGCTAAAAAAGTCGAAAAACTTGTAAAATTGCAAATCCCTGCTGGTAAAGCTACTCCAGCTCCACCAGTTGGTCCTGCGCTTGGTCAAGCCGGTATCAACATTATGGGATTCACTAAAGAGTTCAACGCTCGTACAGCTGATCAAGCAGGCATGATCATTCCAGTTGTTATCTCTGTATACGAAGACAAATCATTTACTTTCGTTACAAAGACTCCACCAGCTGCTGTTCTTTTGAAAAAAGCTGCCGGTACTGAAAAAGGATCAGGCGAACCAAATAAGAAGAAAGTTGCAACAGTTACTCGTGCGCAAGTACAAGAAATTGCTGAAACTAAGATGCCAGATTTGAACGCTGCAAATATTGAAGCTGCAATGCGTATGATCGAAGGTACTGCTCGTTCTATGGGATTCAAAGTTGTTGACTAATCAATGACCCCCCAAACATGCGATATAAATCGCTGGAGACCCGCAAGACTTCATCATTTCGAGAAGTGACGTGGGAGATGAAAATCGATTGAACCACTTACAAGGAGAATAAAAAATGGCTAAAAAAAGCAAACAACTTCGTGCTGCTCTTGAGAAAATTGACAGCACAAAAGCATACAGCGTAGAAGAAGCTGTAGCTCTTGCAAAAGAAACTAACTTTGCAAAATTTGATGCAACTGTAGAAGTTGCTTACAACTTGAACATCGACGTTAAAAAAGCGGATCAACAAATCCGTGGTGCAATGGTATTGCCAAACGGAACTGGTAAAACTTCACGCGTTCTTGTTTTTGCACGTGGTGCAAAAGCTGAAGAAGCGAAAGCTGCTGGTGCAGACTTCGTTGGTGAAGATGACCTCGTTGCAAAAATTAACGGTGGCTGGCTTGATTTTGATGTAGTTATTGCTACACCAGATATGATGGCGCTTGTTGGACGTCTTGGACGTATCCTTGGTCCACGTAACCTCATGCCAAACCCTAAAACTGGTACTGTAACAATGGATGTTGCTAAAGCAGTTGAAGAGTCTAAAGGCGGGAAAATCACTTACCGTGCAGACCGTGCAGGTAACGTACAGGCTATTATTGGTAAAGTTTCATTTGAAGCTGACAAGTTGGTTGAAAACTTTAAAGCATTCAACGATACCATCCAAAAAGCAAAACCAGCTACTGCTAAAGGTACTTATGTAACTAACTTGACTATCACTACTACACAAGGTGTTGGTATCAAGGTTGATGTTAATTCACTTTAATTAAAGTTTTGAAATGCAGATAAATAAAGAGGCTGGGACAAAAGTCCGACCTCAAATATAAAAAGCGAACAAAACTAGTTTTCTGGTA
>NZ_JPEN01000047.1 GCF_000767835.1 Streptococcus sinensis
GATTACCAGAAAACTAGTTTTGTTCGCTTTTTATATTTGAGGTCGGACTTTTGTCCCAGCCTCCTTTTGACTATTCAGCCCGCTTGTAGTATAGTTAAAGTAGATAATAAAAGGGGAATTATCATGTATCAGACTTATCATTTAAAGCAGCGGCTGCGTTTGTTTGTCTCAATTTTTGTTCCTATCCTGATTTATCAGCTGGCAAATTTCTCAGCATCTTTTGTCGATACCACCATGACTGGGCAGTATAATACGTTGCATTTGGCTGGAGTGTCCATGGCAACCAGTCTTTGGATCCCATTTTTCGACTTGCTGACGGGAATTGTATCTGCTTTAGTGCCGATAATCGGACATCATTTGGGACAGGGGAAAGCAGGAAAAATTGCCTCAGATTTTTATCAGTTTATCTATCTTTCTTTGGGACTGTCACTTGTTTTATTTACTTTAGTATTTCTGGGGGCTCCTCTGGTTTTGGCTCGCCTTGGATTAGAGCCTTTGGTAGAAGGAATAGCCAAGCATTACCTTTGGTATCTGGGACTAGGTATCATCCCACTTTTGCTCTTTAGCGTTATTCGCTCGCTTTTTGATGCTTTGGGGCTGACAAAGCTTTCTATGTATCTCATGATCTTACTTTTGCCCTTAAATGGTATCTTTAATTATGTCTTGATTTACGGAGCTTTTGGCTTTCCAGAAATGGGCGGAGCTGGATCCGGACTGGGAACTTCTTTGTCCTACTGGGCCTTATTGTTCATTTCCTTGCTCTTAGCAGTCAAACATCCCAAAGTCCGATCGTATGAGCTCTGGAAAACTCGTCCCTTGAACAAAGCAGGATTAGCTGAAGGTTTTCGCTTAGGTCTGCCAATAGGGGGAACAGTCTTTGCAGAAGTTGTGATTTTCTCAGTTGTTGGCTTGATCATGGCAAAATTCTCCTCTTTTTTAATCATTGCCAGCCATCAGGCGGCCATGAATTTTTCAAACTTAATGTATGCCTTTCCTATGAGTATCTCCACCGCTATGGCGATTATTGTTTCTTATGAGCTAGGCGCTAAAAGGTACGAGGATGTGAAAAAATACTGTAAATTAGGCCGAGTTGCTGCCTTGATTTTTGCTGTTTTTACGCTGAGCTTCCTCTATATTTTCCGAGGTAGAGTTGCAGCCTTGTATGGCTCTAATCCAGATTTTATCCGACTGACTTCTATTTTTATGACCTACAGCCTCTTTTTCCAACTGGCAGATACTTTTGCGGCTCCTTTGCAGGGCATTCTACGGGGGTACAAGGATACTCAAGTGCCATTTTACCTGGGCTTAGTTGCCTACTGGGGCGTCTCACTGCCTCTGGGGCTCTTCTTAGATCATTTTACCAGCTTAGGCCCCTATGGGTATTGGATTGGTCTAATTGCCAGTTTGGTTACAAGTGGCATTCTCTTTCAGTGGCGACTTCATAAAATCCAAAAGAAAAGAGAGTGGGACAGACAGCCATGACGACATAGCCGTCACCCACAGAAACACGAAAATA
>NZ_JPEN01000034.1 GCF_000767835.1 Streptococcus sinensis
CTAAATGATGATTTATCTTTTTAAGCTATCCATGAAGTATAATAAATCAAGAAAGGTGGTAGCTTATGAAGGAAAAATTAATCACACAAATCACAGCAGATATGGCAAAACATTTAAGTGTTCAGCAGTTAGAAAATCTTCAAAAGGTATTAACTGCAGCTTTTGTCAATGTAGAAGTTGCAGAGATTAAATCAGCTAATGAACAGAAGAGCAATAGTAAATTACTTGAACTGTTTATCTCGGCTAAGAGGATTGAAGGCTGCAGTGAGAAGTCTTTGAAATACTATAAAATGGTTATTGAAAACATGTTTACCAGTCTTAAAACAGCCATAAGAGATTTGACTACCAGTGATTTGCGGACTTATCTTGCACGTTACCAGCAGGAGCGAAAATCAAGCAAGGTGACGATTGACAACATGCGTCGGATTTTTAGTAGCTTTTTTGGCTGGTTAGAAGACGAGGACTATATTTTAAAAAGTCCTGTTCGCAGGATTCACAAGATAAAGACGGATAAAACGATTAAAGAAACTTTTTCTGATGAAGGTTTGGAACTTTTAAGAGATGCTTGCGATGAGATTCGTGATTTGGCGATGATTGATTTATTAGCTTCAACAGGCATGCGTGTGGGTGAATTAGTAGGATTAAACAGAGAAGATATTAATTTCTATGAAAGAGAATGTATTGTCTTTGGTAAAGGGAATAGTGAGCGAATCGTCTACTTCGACGCTAGAACAAAGATTCACTTGATAAACTACTTGGACAGTCGTCAGGATGATAATCCAGCTTTGTTCGTTTCCTTGTCATCTCCACATGATAGATTGCTAATCGGAGGGGTAGAAACAAGATTGAGACAACTCGGTGTAAAAGCAGATTTAAATAAAGTCCATCCGCATAAATTCAGACGGACATTGGCGACACGCGCCATAGACAAGGGCATGCCCATCGAACAAGTCCAGCACTTACTTGGCCATGTCAAGATAGATACCACCATGCACTATGCCATGGTCAATCAAGCGAATGTAAAAAATTCGCATAGGAAATATATAGGTTGAAAGGTTCATATATAATATGACTAAATATAATTTAGGTGATATTGTAAAGATCAAATATGGAAAAGATCATAAGCAACTAAACGATGGGAATATTCCTGTTTATGGCACAGGCGGTATTATGCGGTATGCTGATACTGAATTATATTCTAAAAAATCAGTATTGATTCCACGAAAGGGTTCATTAGGTAATCTTTTTCTTGTTACCGAACCATTTTGGACAGTAGATACGTTATTTTATACAGAAATCAATGAATCAATTGTAATTCCTGAATTTTTATTTTATAAGTTAAAAACCTATGATTTGGCAAGTTTGAATGTTGGAAGCGCAGTTCCTAGTTTGACAACTGCAATTTTAAATGCGTTAGAAGTAGAAATTCCATCACTTAAAATGCAGTCTAAAATAATAGGCGTATTACAAGCATTTGATTTTAAAATTGAGAATAATAAAAAGATAAATCATCATTTAG
>NZ_JPEN01000101.1 GCF_000767835.1 Streptococcus sinensis
AGAGTCTGAGACAAAATAGTTCTCAGCCACAAAAAAGCTAGAGATTCCCAATTGCGGAACTCTAGCTTTTAATTTTGACTCCTTCTCTTATTGTATTTAAGGAGATTATTGGCCATGAGCACTAAACCCATGTCAATTTTCACCTGACGCTTGCCTCTTAGGTTACATCTCTTGTAACCCAAATAAGCCTTTATCTGCCCAAAGACAGGTTCCACATCAATCTTACGTTGATCGAAAATCTGTCTACCTTCGGGAGATAAAAGCGCCTGACATTCTTTAGCTTTTAAGTGTTGATAGCGTTCGTTGATATATAGTCCCTTCTGAGGGGCTATTTCAGGTTCATCAGCGTAGTAAACCTTGATTTCCTGTTGAAAGTCCGCCTGTGTTTTCTGATGTTTGATATGATGAAAACGATAGCACCAGCCATCAGGATGTGTGTAGCTATCCTCCTTGTCATCATAGTGCCAATTCGCTAAATTTCTAGCCGACTGTTTATACCTTTTCTTCTGTTCCTTATCAAACATGGCATATTTAATCAGATGCTTCACCTCATTTTCATCTAAACGAAGGAGGTTCTCTTCACTTCCATATCCGGCATCTGCGACAACTGTCTTTACGTCATGTGGATAAGTTTCAAGTAAGGGCAGGAGAGTCTTGGTATCTGTCGGATTTGAGAAGATATCATAGTGAAGAACAAATTGGTTTTCAGTAGCGATTTGAAGATTATAACCAGCTTTGAGCTGACCATTCTTCATGTGGTCTTCTTTCATCCGCATAAAAGTGGCATCTGGATCTGTTTTAGAAAAGCTGTTACGCCCGTCAAATGTCTCTTGATAGCTCTCATATTTTTTAGCGCATACTGAAAAATCCTCCTTGACTTTACGCAGGACTTTCTTGAGTTTACGACGTTGAGTTTTACGTTCATCCTTTCCTTTAACGGGTGTCTCCTCAATGTCTTGGCTCAGTTTTGCCAATTCTTCTTCAAGGACTTGAGCAAACTCGGTCAACTGTTCTGAGGTAATCGATTCTTTTTCATCCAGCGCAATCGCCTGATGGATAAGGGGTGTGATTTCTTCTTGGAAATAGACCTGTATCTGTTCTTGAAGTTTGACGGAAAACTTGTCTGTGGCCTTTTTCCACACGAAACTATACTTGTTAGCGTTGGCTTCAATCTTAGTCCCGTCAATAAACAGACAATCTAAGGTCACTAACTCTTCTAATTTCAAACGAAGATTGAGGTCGATGAAAAGATCACGAATGAGTTCTTCCATCCCTTCAGCGACTCGAAAGCGATTGATGGTGCGGTAACTGACAAGCAACTGTCCTGTTAAGTACTGCATGGCGATATTTTCAATCATCATTTTTTCGATTTTTCGTCCAGAGAAAATCCCTTGTGAATAGGCAAATAGCAGAGCAGCTAAAAGCATTTTAGGGTGATAAGACGGGCGACCAAAGGCATGATAGAAGGCGTGGAAGTGATGATCCTCCAAGGCATTCACCACTTTTTCAATAGTAAAGACGAGATGGTCTTGTGGTAAAATGCAAGCAAGCTCTAGTGGTAAAGTCGTTTGATTTGTGTTATAGTGAATGTGCATGGGATAGCCTTTCTAAATGGTTTATTGGACAATTCTATTTTACCAAGACTATCGCAACCATGCAAAAAGCAACGGCAAATCCGTTGCTTTTTTTGTAGCAAAGGGACTATTGTCCCAGACTCTT
>NZ_JPEN01000064.1 GCF_000767835.1 Streptococcus sinensis
TTGACAAGAATTAGTTGAGGTGATATACTGATATAGTTGTCGCTTGCGAGGGCGACAAAGACCTTTGAAAACTGAACAAGACGAACCAATGTGCAGGGCACTACAACTGAGGTTGTAGTACTGAACAATGAAAAAACAATAAATCTGTCAGTGACAGAAATGAGTGAGAACTCAAACTTTTAATGAGAGTTTGATCCTGGCTCAGGACGAACGCTGGCGGCGTGCCTAATACATGCAAGTGGAACGCACAAGGTGCACCGTAGTTTACTACACCGTACTTTGTGAGTCGCGAACGGGTGAGTAACGCGTAGGTAACCTACCTTTTAGCGGGGGATAACTATTGGAAACGATAGCTAATACCGCATAAGATATCTTACTGCATGGTAAGATATTAAAAGATGCAATTGCATCACTAAGAGATGGACCTGCGTTGTATTAGCTAGTAGGTGAGGTAACGGCTCACCTAGGCAACGATACATAGCCGACCTGAGAGGGTGATCGGCCACACTGGGACTGAGACACGGCCCAGACTCCTACGGGAGGCAGCAGTAGGGAATCTTCGGCAATGGGGGGAACCCTGACCGAGCAACGCCGCGTGAGTGAAGAAGGTTTTCGGATCGTAAAGCTCTGTTGTAAGAGAAGAACGAGTGTGAGAGTGGAAAGTTCACACTGTGACGGTAACTTACCAGAAAGGGACGGCTAACTACGTGCCAGCAGCCGCGGTAATACGTAGGTCCCGAGCGTTGTCCGGATTTATTGGGCGTAAAGCGAGCGCAGGCGGTTAGATAAGTCTGAAGTTAAAGGCTGTGGCTTAACCATAGTACGCTTTGGAAACTGTTTAACTTGAGTGCAGAAGGGGAGAGTGGAATTCCATGTGTAGCGGTGAAATGCGTAGATATATGGAGGAACACCGGTGGCGAAAGCGGCTCTCTGGTCTGTAACTGACGCTGAGGCTCGAAAGCGTGGGGAGCAAACAGGATTAGATACCCTGGTAGTCCACGCCGTAAACGATGAGTGCTAGGTGTTGGGTCCTTTCCGGGACTCAGTGCCGCAGCTAACGCATTAAGCACTCCGCCTGGGGAGTACGACCGCAAGGTTGAAACTCAAAGGAATTGACGGGGGCCCGCACAAGCGGTGGAGCATGTGGTTTAATTCGAAGCAACGCGAAGAACCTTACCAGGTCTTGACATCCCGGTGCCCGTCCTAGAGATAGGATTTTGCTTCGGCACACCGGTGACAGGTGGTGCATGGTTGTCGTCAGCTCGTGTCGTGAGATGTTGGGTTAAGTCCCGCAACGAGCGCAACCCTTATTGTTAGTTGCCATCATTCAGTTGGGCACTCTAGCGAGACTGCCGGTAATAAACCGGAGGAAGGTGGGGATGACGTCAAATCATCATGCCCCTTATGACCTGGGCTACACACGTGCTACAATGGCTGGTACAACGAGTCGCAAGTCGGTGACGGCAAGCTAATCTCTTAAAGCCAGTCTCAGTTCGGATTGTAGGCTGCAACTCGCCTACATGAAGTCGGAATCGCTAGTAATCGCGGATCAGCACGCCGCGGTGAATACGTTCCCGGGCCTTGTACACACCGCCCGTCACACCACGAGAGTTTGTAACACCCGAAGTCGGTGAGGTAACCTTTTAGGAGCCAGCCGCCTAAGGTGGGATAGATGATTGGGGTGAAGTCGTAACAAGGTAGCCGTATCGGAAGGTGCGGCTGGATCACCTCCTTTCTAAGGAAAACGGAAGCCATTGGTCGTCATGTTTAGTTTTGAGAGGTCTTGTGGGGCCTTAGCTCAGCTGGGAGAGCGCCTGCTTTGCACGCAGGAGGTCAGCGGTTCGATCCCGCTAGGCTCCATTAGGATAGTATGTACTATTCTAAACTTGTCCATTGAAAATTGAATAACTATATCAAATAGTAACAAGAAAATAAACCGAAAACGCTGTGAATATTAATGAGTTTAAGACTGAAAGGTCGAAAATAAGGTTAAGTTAGTAAGGGCGCACGGTGGATGCCTTGGCACTAGGAGCCGAAGAAGGACGTGACAAACGACGAAATGCCTCGGGGAGCTGTAAGTAAGCATAGATCCGGGGGTGTCCGAATGGGGGAACCCAGCAGGTACTACCTGTTACCCATCTCTGTTAAGGAGATGAGGAGGAAGACGCAGTGAACTGAAACATCTAAGTAGCTGCAGGAAGAGAAAGCAAAAGCGATTGCCTTAGTAGCGGCGAGCGAAGAGGCAGGAGGGCAAACCGAAGAGTTTACTCTTCGGGGTTGTAGGACTGCGCTGTGGACTCAGATTTTATAGAAGAATG
>NZ_JPEN01000093.1 GCF_000767835.1 Streptococcus sinensis
AGAAAAAGTAGTGAGTACTCTCTCCCGTCGGAGATTTCTTCACTACTAATCTTAGTATGTTTATTAACAATCACTAAAATTTAAGAAATTTAAATATCAAAAACGAGCTTGGCATAAAGCTCGTTTTTTTATAAACAAGCATGCTGTCTCCAGAAAAAAATGGAAGATTTTGTAGGAGAGTGTGTTTGAAACTTTAAATAGATTGTTTGAGTACTTTTTAGCTACGCCGCTTGCGATTTCTAACCTCTTCACCTTCAATTTTTTAGTGAGATTGGGGAATGATGTTGATATCTACTGAGATGGTTTTCATCAAGCATTTGGATAAAAAGCAGGAAGTTTAAATTTATGAAAATTTATTTTCAGAAAAGTATTGACATGTTTTCCGAAAAGGAGTAGAATGGCTCATGTTTTTAAAGGAGGAACTTATGTTTTCCAAGTTAAAAGGCTTTTTTATTGGACGCCCATTAAAATCTGGGAAAAAGGGCGATGATGGTCATTTATTGACCAAGATGCAAGCTTTGGCCATGCTCTCCAGTGACGCTTTATCTTCTATTGCTTATGGACCAGAGCAGGTTGTTTTGGTCTTGACGTCTATTTCTATTGGTGCCATTTGGTGGTCGCTTCCAATAGGAATCGTCGTATTGGTGCTACTAGCGAGCTTAACGGTTTCCTATTGTCAGGTTATCCATGCTTACCCTCAAGGAGGAGGAGCTTATATGGTGACGACAGAAAATCTATCTCCAACGGCAGGTTTGATCGCTGGGGGAAGCTTGCTGGTAGATTACATGTTGACAGTAGCCGTTTCAGTCGCTTCTGGAGCGGACGCAATTACCTCTGCAATTCCCGTCTTACATCCTTACAATTTACATATTTCCATTTTCCTAGTTCTCTTGTTGATGCTAATGAATCTCCGAGGATTAAAAGAGTCGGCTACTTCCTTGATGATTCCTGTCTATCTTTTTATTGTCAGCACCTTATTGTTGATTGGTTTTGGTTTTGTGCAGATCTTGACAGGAAATTTAGACTATCACGCAACCGCGCGGATTGGTAGTCCGATTGCTGGAGTAAGTTTGATCTTACTGCTTCGTGCTTTCACCAGCGGCTCTGCTTCCTTGACAGGAGTGGAAGCTATTTCCAATTCGGTTCCCTTTTTCAAGAAACCAAAAGCTCATAATGCCGCAGCTACCCTTTCGATTATGGCTTTAATCCTAGGCATCATGTTTGCGGGCATTACCTTCTTGAATTATTGGATTGGCATCGTGCCTGTCAAAGGTGTAACGACCTTGGCTCAGATGGCGCAAGCAATTTTGGGGACTTCTCCTCTTGGTCGTATCTTGTTCTATGTTTTCCAATTGTCGACTGCTTTGATCTTAGCAGTGGCAGCCAATACTGGCTTTTCAGCCTTTCCGATGCTCTCCTACAATATGGCTAAGAACAAATATATGCCACATATGTACATGGAAAAAGGAGATCGTCTGAGCTATTCCAATGGCATTTTCACTTTGGCTTTTGGTGCCATTGCTCTTTTGTGTATCTTTGAGGGAAATACAGAGCGCTTGATTCCCCTGTACACCATTGGTGTATTCGTACCCTTTGCTCTCTCACAGACTGGTATGGTTGTCCATTGGAAGAAAAAATATGGAAATAATTTCTTGAAGCATTCGATTGCGAATATCCTTGGAGCGATCATTTGTTACGGGATTGTTCTTATCTTGCTCTTGTTCCGTCTTCAAGATATTTGGCCTTTCTTCCCTATTATCATTGTCTTGACTTGGCTGTTTTTGTCTATCAAGCAGCACTATAATAGAGTCGCTAAACAGTTGAGATTGCATGACCATATCGAGCGTCAGAACTACACTGGTAATACAGTAATTGTCCTGGTCGGGAATGTCACCCGAGTCAGTGTTGGTGCGATGAGCTATGCTCGCAGTATCGGAGATGAAGTCGTGGCAATGCATGTTTCAACAGCAGAAACTGCTGAAAAAGATGCTGAAGTCGCCGAGGAATTTGCTGACTACTTCCCAGATATTCGCTTTGAGACAGTCACGACTAGCTACCGCAATATCATCAGTCCGACAGTTCAGTATGTGATTAAAGTGGCCAAACGAGCCAAAAAAGAAGGCCGAACAGTGACGGTCCTAGTACCTCAGTTTATACCTAAAAAGAGATGGCAAAATGTCCTGCATAACCAGATGAGCTTGAAATTGAAATACTATCTGAAATGGTATGAAGATGTTGTAGTCGCAAGCTATTCTTATCACTTAAAAGAATGAGCGATCGCCTTTGATTAATGAGAAAAAGAGAGTGGGACAGACAGCCATGACGACATAGCCGTCACCCACAGAAACACGAAAATAA
>NZ_JPEN01000024.1 GCF_000767835.1 Streptococcus sinensis
GTCTTCATAACTTAATTTCATAAAAATAACACCCCAAATGTTAGATTTTTCTGTCCAACTTTTTGGGGTGCGGTTCAAATTGACCAGTCTTGATGGGATTGAAGTGATATATTATGAGGAAAAGTAAATGGATTATTTAACAGAAAAAGATTGTAATGAGATTGCGCAAAAAGCTTATAAACTTGATCCGAAAGAAAAATTATATAAAGGCAATTTGATTGAAGTAGGAGATTGACAATTTAAAGTCATTGATGCTTCTGCTGAGTCAGTAAAAATACATAAAGTATAGTTTTATTATATTAAAAAGGATTGCAAATGATGTTAGCGCTTGCTTGGTTTATATTCTTTTTGCTATAATATACTATAATCGTGTTAGGATAGTTGATGATCTTGTGCTTTATAAAGGAAAGGAATATTTATGAAAATACCTAAGTTACTTTTGATAGTATTTGTTGGATTTCTAGGATTGGGAACTTTCAGTGCCTGTAGTCAACAGAAAAAAACAGAACAGAAGGAGGAAGTTACATTGACAACAGAGGAGAAAAAGAAACTTCGTAAAGAAGAAGAAAAAATCGCATTGTATCTGGTTAATCATTATGAAGATGTGAAAAAAATAGAATTTGTAAATTTTCATAAAGGTGGTTTTGGGACGGGTGATACAATCACTATAAAGGTCAATGATAATAGTTATATTTTACCAACAGAGTTGGAAAGTAAAGATGGATATTATTCAATAGGATATGATCCAAAAGACTTTCATTTGATAGAGAAGAAACCTCCAACACAGTTAACTAGTTTAGACGGAGTAGATGTTATTTATTACGAGGATTATTAAATGGTGCGATTGACTGATAAAGATTACAACATAATATCTAAAAAAGCCTATAGTTTGGATCCAAAAGAATATAAAGCAGAAGAACAATATGGTGTGGGAAAGGAATTTGATGTTAACGGTCGAAAATTCCGAGTCATTGATGCTATTGGTAACTCTGCTGAACCAACAGAAAACAGTATGCAAGTTATGGCTGTTGCTCCTGTTGATGATCAAGGGAACGTAGACTACAGTCAGGTAGTGGTTTCTTATGTTGGAACCAATTTTGGAGACAAAAAAGATGTTCTGAATGACCTTGAAAATCTAGGTATGGGTTTTACGGATAAAATGATAACAGGTCTCCCCTCGATTTCAGGGATGGGCAAAGGCATTCTAGAAGGACATTTTAACGATAGTGTCAAAAAGGAATTTGTCGAAAACATTGTAGATGTTCAGTCAAAAACAGCAGTAGAGTTTGCTCGAAGAGTAGAGAAAAAGGTTCGTAAAGAAAATCCCAATGCCATTATAACAACGAATGGTCATTCTTTGGGAGAGTCTATGGCTCTTTATACTGCCTTAAAAATGGGATGGAATAATGTTGGCTTTAATGGTCCAGATATTCATAATATCCTTTCGGAAGAAGAAATAGCATATATGCAGGCGCATCCAGAGCAATTTCGTAACTTTAGAAATCCAAATGATATGTTTTTGGGGAACATTTTGGGGAATAGAACAGGCGTTGCCATTTATGTCAATATGACAGATGCTAGTTTTGTTGATGAATCTTTACGAATTTTACAAGATGATAAACTTTCTTGGAAAGAAAAGGCAGATAAGATCTATAGTCTAGGGGATAAATATCACAGTTATAATACTTGGAGATTTAATAATAAAGGTCAGCTCATTGATGAAAATGGCAATGTTGTGACCAATACTGCAAAAGGAAATGCGAATACCCTCATCCTAGAAACAAAAACTAGGATGTTGCGATATTATGGCATGAAAAGCTTACTTACGGAAAGCGGAGGTGGCTTAAATAGCAACGAACAAATTTTTTTAGACAGTGAGCAGGCTACCATTGGTGCAAATGCTCTTGTTAATGCTGCTCAGCAAGTTTTGGATCAGATTAAGATTGAGAAACAAAGAGGAGTAGAAGAAGTAGAGTCTCTATTTGAAACGACCAAGTCTCCGTTTATGGTCAGTAGTCTTAGTCCTGATGAGATTAGATCGGCTTTTGCAGCTGGTGGTGTCACGTATACTAGTGTGGTTGAAAATGTAGAAAGCTCTCTACAAAATAAGCTCAACAAAGCGAGCCAAATATTAGATGAAATGACTAAATTGAAAGATAAAATTGCAGCTGGTATAAACAAAAAACTTGAAGAGGATATATCTTTAGCAGGGGAATTCAATCAATGGAGAAATTTGAATTAGCACAACGTGAAGTCGAAAAGAAAACTAAAGAATTAGAAGAATTGGAAGAGCATCATCGAGAAAAGTTGCAAGAATTTGAGGAAAGAAATGATTATTTTCAAACTGCACGTCGTGCCATACAAAATATTCTTGATGAAAAGTACGAAGAAACTTTGCATTATTTGAGAACTACGGATGCTGATCAGGATTTTTATGGGATTCTTAATAGAGAGATGGAATCTTACCAAATATTATCGGAAGATGCCTTGATGCAGGCGCAAAAAAAATTAGAATTAGAATTTTTAAAAGAGAATGATGATTTCCGACGAGAAAGGAGATATCTAGACGATGAGTTAGAGGCGGCTTATCTGCGTAGGAGAATAGCTGCAGATGACAATAATTAAACTAGAGAGTAAAAGAAAGTGATGATGAAATGACAACAACATTAACTGAGGATATTACAGGTGTATTTGCTGTAGGAAGCTACGATAATTTAGGAACTCGCCTACTTGCTATTCAAAAACAGATTGAAAAATCTCTGATAACCAATATTTATGCTCCATATGCCCTTAGTAATCGAGATGCGATTAAGTCCAAATCTAAGAGAGCAATTAGTAGAATTGCAAAGGAGGGAAAGTCGGTGATTAATGGAATTAATGATACTTTAGATAGTGCCATTAAGGGAGAATGGTCAAAATCCGTTAGAGAGGCTGTTACAACAGCAAGCGATAAATATGATAAGATTTAGCAATTAAGAATAAAATAGCCTAAATAAATGGACTACCCCAATTGATAAATATTTTGTCAAACTTTTGGGATGTAGTTCATTTATTTAGGTTCTTTTTTCGTTAAATCTCGAATAAGTAAATAAGGAGGCATTCTATGTAAAAAGTCAAGAATAATTTTTTAAAATATCAATTATTTTTTACA
>NZ_JPEN01000060.1 GCF_000767835.1 Streptococcus sinensis
TTGATAAGCTGGTAAATTTTTATCAGCGGACCATGCTCTTAGAGATTGAGCGCCTGGATGAGCCTTGTGACAATCCTGAGCAACGCCAGGCTCGCTGGGACTTTTATCAGCGTAAGGGATTCCGCTCAGCCAATGCTTTTTTGGAATATGACGATCTTAGTTTTGAAATCCTTTATCGAGGAGAATCTTTTGACGAGAATGCCTATCGAGATATCTTCCGTCGCCTTCAGGAGGAGCATTATTTCGACTTTGAAATCAAGCACAGACGTTTCAGCGACTACTAAAAGTAGAGTTTATTGGTAGAAACTGTCGCCTTTGCTTAAGAAAAAGGATGAAAGTAAAGTTATAGTTCAGCTTATTTAGAAAAATAATTGAACAGCAAGGAAGATAAATCATGGATAAGGATATTAAACTAGTGGCAGTAGATGTGGATGGAACCTTTGTCCGTTCAGATTATACTTATGATGTGCCACTCTTTAAGCGAATTTTAGCTGCGATGCAGGAAGTCGGATGTCAGTTTGTGGTAGCCAGTGGCAACCAGTATTATCAGCTACGGGATCTTTTTCCTGACTACTATGATGAGCTTTCCTTTGTGGCGGAAAATGGGGTTTTGTCAAGGAACGAAAGGACCTGCTTTTTACGGCTGATATGCCTAAGCAGGTTGTTCACGAGGTGATTGACATCTGTCGCCAGTATCCTGAGATAAAGAATGTCCTCTGCGGGCTAGAAAGTGCCTATTGCGAGCGAGGGACAGTCAGTCAAGATTTTTACGAGCTGACCAATCATTACTTTCATCGGCTGCAATGGGTAGATGATTTCAAGGACGTCCAGGATACTATTCTTAAGTTTTCCCCGACAGTTCCGGTGGATAAGACCTATGACTACTATGATCTCTTTCGAGAAAAGCTAGCTGGGAAGGTCGAGCCGACTACCAGTGGCCATGCTATTGTCGCAGTAGATTATGCCATCAAAGTTAGAAACTTGCAGAGTCCAGATGATTTGCAGCGGGCTGTCAAGGAAAGAGAAGGGCAGATAGAGCTAGCCTCTGCTTTTATTAGATCAGGAAAGGAAACTTTATGAAGCATTTATTTTCACGCTTGTCACCAGCGCAAAAGATTATCTTGTCTTTTCTTCTGGTGATATTCTGTGGCTCCTTGCTACTCAGTCTGCCTTGGGTGCAGACGGCAAGTTCCCAAGCGGGCTATCTGGATCATCTTTTTACAGCTGTCTCGATGGTCTGTGTGACAGGGCTTTTTACTCGATCGGTTGTGGATACATACAATGTTTGGGGACAGCTCCTTTGTATGCTGCTGATTCAGATTGGTGGTTTGGGAATCCTGACTTTTATCGGATTTTTCACCATGGAAAGTCGGAAAAAGCTCAGCCTCAAGGATCGCCGTATTCTGCGGGATAGTTTTAGTTATGGGCACAATCGTACCTTAGGTCAATTTGTCCGTTCGATTTTTATCACGACTTTTACTATCGAAGGACTGGGTGCGCTCCTTCTCATGATTCGCTTCATTCCCAAGTTTGGTCTGAGAAAAGGGATTTTTAATTCTATCTTTTTAGCCGTTTCTGCATTTTGTAATGCGGGCTTTGATAATTTTGGCAATGATAGCCTACTAGGCTTGCAGACAGATGTTTTGGTCAATATCACCTTGGCTCTCCTCATTATTACTGGAGGGCTTGGCTTTATGGTCTGGTTTGACTTGGCTACTAAATTGGGAGGAAAACAGAAGGGGCTGCACTTTCATACTAAGGTAGTCTTGCTGCTGACTGCTGGTCTCCTCGTTTTTGGGACGGTCGCGAGTCTCTGGACGGAGTACAATAATCCTGGAACGATTGGCAATCTTTCCTTTGGCAATAAGCTACTGGTTAGCTTTTTCCAGACAGTCAGTATGAGGACAGCTGGCTTTGCTTCCATAGATTATACGGCTGCTCGTCCAGTAACCCTGTTTATCTATCTGCTCCAGATGTTTCTAGGAGGAGCTCCGGGTGGTACAGCGGGCGGTCTGAAAATTACGACCTTCTTAGTTCTTTTGCTTTTTGCCCGAAAGGAAATTCTGGGCTTGCCTCATACCAATATGGGGCGGAGGACACTAGCTCCTCAGCTAGTGCAGAAGGCTTTTGGTGTGACAGTGATTTTTCAGCTGACATTTCTGCTTGGTCTTTTGGCTCTTGGGCTAGTGACCGATAGCAGTCATCGCTTTATTTACTTGATATTTGAGACTGTGTCGGCATTGGCTACAGTTGGTGTCACGGCAAATATCACTACCAGCCTCAATACAGCTGGTATGATTGTGATTATGTTGCTAATGTTTATTGGACGGGTGGGGCCGCTGACTCTTATGGTCAGTCTCAACCATTATCAACCGAAGAAGGCTGCAACCTTGCATTACAGCAAGGCGGACATTATGATTGGATAGGAGAAAAGAAATGGCAAATCAAACAGTTGGAATCCTCGGCTTGGGGATTTTTGGACAGAGTATCATTGAGGCCTTGATTTCTCAAGATGTAGAAATCATTGCGATTGATAATCACGAAGAGACAATCAATCAGTATGAAGACATGATTGCCGTCGGTGTGATCGGGGACATTACCGATATGGAGCTTTTGGAGGCGGCAGACGTTGGGTCCTGTGATACGGTGGTCGTAGCGACGGGAGAAAGTCTGGAATCCAGCGTCCTAGCGGTCATGCACTGCAAGGCATTGGGCGTAAAAAATGTCATTGCCAAGGTCAAGGATGAAGTAACCCAGCAGGTGCTGGAAAAGGTAGGAGCTGATCTAGTTATCCTGCCTGAAGTGGAGGCTGGTATTTCATTGGCTAAGACCATTCTCTTTAACCATTCGATTGAGGTTTTCCAACTGGATGATGATGTAGTGGTGGCTGAGTTTGAACCGCCTGCTAACTGGGTCGGGAAAACGGTCCGTGAAGTAGATGCTCGTAGGCTTTATCATCTTAATATTATCGGCTATCGTCTGACAAAAAATCAGCCTTTGGAAAGCCAGTTTACTCCAGACTTTGTTTGGCCAGAAGGCGTCAGCATTATGGCTGTGACTGATAACCAGCATTTGGATAATTTACGTGAAATAGTGAAGTAGTAGCTAGAATAAGATCTCTTCGCTGGGAGTCCAACCGATTCTAACTAGGCATTCGGCACCTTTCTATTATATGAATAAAAAATCGATACATAGGAGCTCTTTCAGGGCTCTTTTTTGAAACCCTTTGCAAAATTTGTTATACTATCAATAGAAAAGGAGTGATTTTATGAGCTTAACCAGCCAGCTTATTACAGCAGATTTTCCGGATTTGGACAAAGTAGAGGCCTTAAATATTGAGGTTTTTCCGGAAGAGGAGAGGGTACCA
The DNA here is from genome assembly GCF_000767835.1 of Streptococcus sinensis. Classification (GTDB taxonomy): domain Bacteria; phylum Bacillota; class Bacilli; order Lactobacillales; family Streptococcaceae; genus Streptococcus; species Streptococcus sinensis. Next base: position 3,368 of record NZ_JPEN01000060.1, read on the forward strand.
CTCAGCGAGTTTTTGCGTTATGAAGATCAGGAAGAGGCTATTTTTTCGCTTTTTATCATGAAAATGAATTTGTTGGCTTTGCTTTTGCTATTTCCAATGAAC
>NZ_JPEN01000083.1 GCF_000767835.1 Streptococcus sinensis
ATTTCATAAAAATAACACCCCAAATGTTAGATTTTTTCTGTCTAACTTTTGGGGTGCGGTTCACACAAACGAGAGTTTGAAAATATATCTCTACTTCCTACTCAAACACAAACTGGTTATGATAAAGTTCTGAATAGAAGCCGCCGAGTTTGAGGAGTTGATGGTGATTCCCCTGTTCAATGACCTCTCCGTCTTTGAGGACAATAATCTGGTCGGCATTGAGAATAGTCTTGAGGCGGTGAGCAATGACAAAGCTAGTTCGGCCAGCCACAATGGCTTCCATAGCCTGCTGAATCTTGCTCTCTGTTACCGTATCGACATTGGAAGTCGCTTCATCCAAAATCAAGACTTGCGGGTCTGTCAGCAGGGTTCTGGCAATGGAAATCAGCTGTTTCTGCCCAGTTGAAAAGATATTCTGGTCATCATCTACCAAGGTATCATATTTGTCCGGCAGACTTTCAATATAGTCATGGATATGGGTCGCACGCGCAGCCGTTTCGACCATTTCCTGACTAGCATCCGGCACACCGAAGCGGATATTGTCCCGAATCGTGCCGCTAAAGAGCACCGAATCCTGCAAGACAATCCCCACATGGCTCCGTAAGCTATCCAGCTCATAGTTCCGAATGTCGCGACCGTCAAACTCAATGCTGCCACTATCCACATCATAAAAGCGGTTTAGGAGGTTCATAATCGTCGTCTTTCCTGAGCCAGTCGGGCCAACAACAGCCGTCATCTTGCCCTTGGGTGCTGAAATGCTGACATCTTTTAAAATCGGCTTACCTTTCAGATAAGAGAAAGCAACATTCTTGATCTCGACTCCTTCTTTGAGCTCAGTGAAAGCAGGTGCATTTTCAGACCGAACCTCTTCTGGTGCTTCAAACATTTCTTGGATCCGATCAGCGCCAGTAAAAGCAAGCTGTAAGCTCCCCCAACTGGCAGCAATCTGTATGATAGGCTGGTAGTACTGCTGAGAAAATTGAGAATAGGTTGTAATCAATCCGACCGCAACCGCAGTACCAATACTCGAATCATTCAGCAACATAGCCGAACCTACAAAAATCACAATCGCGGTGTTGATAAGACTCAGCCCATTCATAACCGGAAAGAGCAGCCCTGAGCAGGCACGACCTTTAAAAGTTGCCGAACGAACCCTATCATTTTGGGCGACAAAGCCTTTAATCACCTCCTCCTGCATACCTTGAACAATCACAGCCTTCTGGCCCGAAATTGTCTCATCCATATAAGCATTCAGTTTCCCGACCTCTTTTTGCTGGAGGTCTGTATATTTACGAGCCAGCCTGACAATCATTATCAAGACAAGAAGGGCAACAGGTGTGCTCGCTACGGTCACCCAAGCCAAGCTTGCATTTTGGGCAAACATAATCACGACTAGAGCAATATAAAGAAAGATGTTTCTCATCACCTGAATCATGCTCTCATTCAAAGCCTGAAGAATATTGTCCAAGTCACTGGTAAAGCGCGAGAGGATATCTCCATCCTGATGACGGTCAAAGAAAGAGACCGTCAGCTTAGCTAACTTTCCAAAAAGGCCCTTTCTCATTTCATTGGTCGAATGAGAAATGACACGAGACATCAGGGTCATATAAATCATGCTGGAAAGAGACAGACACAAAAAAGTGAAAAACAAGTTCCACATAATGCCTCCAAATACAGTAAGAATCCTTTCTGTATTCTGATTATCGGCGAAAGCGGAGCCCAGCTCAACAAGATTCTGAACGACCTGACCAACGTAAATCGGAAAAAGAACTTGAAGCACTGTGGACAGGAGAATCATGAGGATAACTATTACAAATGACAGTTTGTAGTGTTTAAAATACTGCCAGAAAAATTTCATCGTCCGCATCTTAATCCTCCTTTCCTTTTTGCGTTTCATAGATTTCACGGTAAATCTTATTTGTCGCAACTAATTCAGAATGGGTACCCTGACCAATCAACTGCCCTTGATCTAAGACCAAAATTTTATCCGCATGGACTACCGAACTGATTTTTTGGGCGATAATAATCGTTGTTGACCCTTTCAGCTCTTTATTCAGAGCTTCCTGAACCAGCTTTTCAGATTTGGCATCCAATGCCGAGGTGGAATCATCTAGAATGAGGATATTGGGATTATTGACAACTCCGCGAGCAATCGATATCCGCTGTTTTTGCCCACCAGAGAAATTATTCCCACGCTCTTCAACTTCACTCTCAAAAGTATCTTCCATTCGGTTGATAAACTCACTAGCCTGAGCAATCTGAGCAGCTCGCTTCATCTCAGGCAGTGAAGCATTTAACTTCCCTTGACGTAGATTGTCTGCAATCGTTCCCTTGAATAGGATTGCTTTTTGCAAAACAATCGATACATTTTTACGAAGGGTACCCTGACTCAGGTCGCGCAAATCCTTGCCACCAATCATGATAGAACCCTCCTGTGGATCAAAGAGACGAGGAATGAGCTGAGCCAAGGTTGACTTTCCCGCCCCAGTCGCTCCGACAACACCAATCATTTGACCCGCTTGTACTTCAAAACTAATATCTTTGAGTATTGGTTCTTCGTCTGTCGGATAGGTGAAGGTCACATGCTCAAAAGTGAGGCTACCTTCCAGTTTTTCATCAGGAACATCCTTAAATACCATAGCTGGTGCTGTATCTAGAACTTCATTAATTCGGCGGATTGAAATGAGAGCCCGAGTCACTGTATTCCCCAAAAATCCAACCATAATAATCGTAAAGATAATTTGGTTTAAATAGCCAACGAAAGAAGCAATTGAGTTGACGATTCCAGGATCTGCTTGGACCATGCCTGAAAGAGCCCAGATTGCTAAAAATACTGCTCCATATCCAACAAACATCATAATCGGCTCGACAATAGAAAAAGCATAGCCAATGAAAAGATTTTGCGAAAGCAAATCATCAGAAACCTGGCTAAATTTTTTAAATTGCTCCTGCTCTTGAACAAAGGATTTGACTACACGTACACCGCGCAGGTTTTCCTTCGCAATACTATTCATCTTTTCTAAGAGAACTTGAAATTTCCTGAACCGAGGTCCCATCAAGCCCATCATTAAAGCAGTCAACCCCGATACCAGCACAATTAATAGGGCAATGATCCACCACAGTGATGGTAGGGTCATCAAAGCCAAGATGACTGAGCCAATGAACAGCAAGGGCAAATGGAATAGAATCTGAAAAAACATCATCACCAAATTTTGCACTTGGTTGATATCATTCGTCATCCGAACAACAAGATTTCCTGCATTGAATTTCTCAATATTAGCATAAGAAAAGGTTTGAATTTTACGGAAAGTTGCTTCCCGAAGGTCAGAGGAAACGGCCTGAGCAATATAGGCCGCTATGATGACATTGATGCCTCCAGCAACCAAACCAACTATTCCTATCCCAATCAGCCAGGCTCCTGTACTGGAAATTGTCTGTCCGCTGTTTGACTGGAGCGCATCTAATATACGTTTCAGCAGCCAAGGCTGGAGTAGCGAGCTGGCAATCATCAGGGCGGCCATTGTGATTGACCCAAGTACAAACCATTTATAGCGTGATAAGGTTTTAAAAAACATATTACCTTATATTTATATTAGCGGGTAGCTTCCGCCAGTATAAACCCTTTCTTAATTATTTTATA
>NZ_JPEN01000071.1 GCF_000767835.1 Streptococcus sinensis
TGTTTCTGTGGGTGACGGCTATGTCGTCATGGCTGTCTGTCCCACTCTCTCTACTGTTTTAAAGGGGAATATTTGATAAGGAAGTCCTTGTCAGATGCACCTAAAGAACGATGTTGATAGGCCTGTCGAGAAAGGTTCAAAGACAGCTTAAATGAACTTTTGCAGTCATTGCATAGAAATAATATATTTACCGATTTCTGTTTTTGTCCCTTTTAATTGCCGAAGATACTGTGGATATCTTCCTCAGTTAGCCCGATCATAGGGTCAATTTTCAGGAAATTTTCCGTTGACAAGACATGGTTTTCCACAATTTTTTCTACATTATCCACAGGAGTGTGGATAAGTTCTTGAGAACCCTCTATGTCTCCAAAACGCTCAATCAGATAAGTTTTGCGGGCTGTTCCAGTATTTTTTACTGCATAGTCAAAGGCCACTTTTTCCCCAAGCAGAATCAGTTTGCTCTTAGCTCGGGTGATAGCTGTGTAGACCAGATTGCGCTGGAGCATGCGGTGGCTGCTTCGAGTAATAGGGAGGATAACCACAGGAAATTCGCTGCCTTGAGACTTGTGGATACTCATGGCATAGGCTAGGCGGATTTTGTACCATTCGCTACGCTGATAGCTAATCTCGTTGCCGTCAAAGTTGATGGTCAGTTCGTCCTGCTTGGATTCGGTGTACTTAGCTGGGAGCAGGTCGGTGATATAGCCCAAGTCACCGTTAAAGACATTATTTTCAGCATCATTGACGAGGTGGATAACCCGATCTCCCTGTCGATATTGGCAGTCAGGTGCCTCAAAGGTCAGCTGGTCTTTTTCCACAGGATTGATGAGATTTTGCATGAGGCTGTTAATCTGGTCAATGCCGGCCTGTCCGCGGTACATGGGAGCCAGCACTTGCACATCCTGAGCTGGGATGCCGCTGCGAATAGCTGCGCTGGTAATTCGTTCAATCATGGGCGGGATGTGCTCATTTCGAGCTTCAAAATAAGATCGGTCTGCTTTTTTCTCAGTAAAATCTGCTGGTAGCAGTCCTTTTTGGATCTGACTGGCCAGAGTGACAATGGTCGAATCTTGACTCTGCCGATAAATTTTTTCCAGCTTGGTCTGGGGGATGCTTGGTATTTGCAGTAGGTCAGCTAACACCTGACCAGGACTGACAGAGGGCAACTGCTCCGCATCTCCGACCAAGAGCAACTTGGTATTAGAAGAGATGTTGCTGAGGAGCTGGTTGGCTAGCCAAGTGTCCACCATAGAGAACTCGTCCACGATGATAAAGTCAGCATCCAGATAGTCATCTAGGTGACTGGTGTCATCATCACCAGTCATACCAAGATGGCGGTGGATTGTAGCACTGGGCAGTCCAGTCAGTTCATTCATACGACGAGCAGCTCGGCCAGTCGGAGCTGCTAGGAGGATGGGCAAATCTGCCTTCTTTTTCAAATCCAAGCCTCGAAGCTGGCTGTAGACGGCGATGATACCATTGATAACGGTTGTTTTACCAGTTCCTGGTCCCCCGGTCAGGATAAAGACCTTTTGTGTGATAGCGTCGAAAATGGCCTGCTTCTGAATCCTATCATAGTGGATGCCGAGATTATCCTCGGTTTGGCTGATGGCCTCTAGGATTTTTTCTTCTTCAAAGCGATCTTGACGGCCTTTTTCTAAGAGGCGGATTAGATTGCTACGGATGCCTTCCTCGGCAAAGAAGAGGCTGTTTTCAAAAATCTTGGTTTCGACGTTTTGGACCTTGTCTTCTTCAATCAGGTGAGCTAATTCATCGGCTACCAGACTGGGATCTAGCTCTACTTGGCGCGAATTCTCCAAGAGTTCAATGGTATGAGCCAATAGGTCTTTAGCCTCCAGATAGGTATCGCCAGTTTCCATGGACTGGGTCAGAAGGGTATGAATCAAGCCAGCCCGAAAACGCTCAGGGGCATCACTCTCAATGCCCAACTGCTGGGCTAGTTGATCGGCAATTTTAAAGCCGATGCCTTGGATGTCCTCAACCAGTTGGTAGGGATACTGTTCAACGATTTCCAGCGTTTCTCCCTTGTAGGTGTCTTGGATCTGAAAGGCTAGCTTGTTGGGAATCCCGTAGGCGGCTAGTTTGGCCAGAACTAGCTCTGTTCCATAGTTGAGTTGCAGTTTGGTTACAAAAGCTTCTCGGTTTTTGGCGGAAAGACCAGTGATTTCTTTGAGCTTCTCTGGCTCAGCCAGAATCTTGTCAATGGTCTCATCGCCGTACAGGTCAACAATTTTTTGGGCTGTTTTGACGCCGATACCTTTAAAGTGGTCACTGGAAAAGTATTTAATCAGCCCCTTGCTGGTCGGCTTAGCCCTTTCATACCGGGAAAGCTTGAGCTGCTGTCCGTATTTAGGGTGCTGAACAAGATTGCCCCAAAAAGTATAGTCCTCGCCTTCAATAATATCGGCCATGGTGCCGGTAACGATAATCTCAAAATCATCAAAATCTTCACAATCCGTGTCTTGGATGTCCAAGAGGAGGATTCGAAAGAAGTTGCTGGGATTTTCAAAAATGATGCGCTCAATAGTGCCTGAAAAATAAAATTCTGTCATTGTTTATGTATCTGTTTTTAAAAATCAAACCCAGCTGAGAAGTCAACTGAGTTTGGATAGGCTATACTCCTTAAGTATTAATAAGTTTTAAAAGGCAGCAGCGGCCAGAAGCGGAATTTAGCTTCGCCTTGAATTTGACTGGATTTGAAAGCACCGACCTGACGGCTGTCTTTGGAAACAATCCGATCGTCACCCAAAAGTAGGTACTCGTCATCTAGGAGCTTGATGGTAAAGACAGGACTGCCGTCTTTATCCACTGTAAAGGCCTGAGCCTGAGAAGCCAGCTTGCGGAAAAATTCCCCATTGTCCTCAAAGTCCTCACCGATATAAGTGGACTGAAGTTTGTCCTCTTGGAATTTCTTGATATACTCCGTTAAATAGGGTTCATCAGTCTTTTTGCCATTGATATAGAGAGTGTCGTTTTCATATTGGATAGTGTCACCAGGCAGGCCGATGACACGTTTCACGATTTCTTTCGTTTTGCCGTTATCATCTTTTTCAGAGGCTACGACAATATCGAAGCGATCAACCGACTGGTGCTTGAGAACCAATAAATACTCACCATTGGCCAGCGTCGGGTCCATAGAGTGACCGTCAACCTTGACAGGTGCCCAGAGGAGCCAGCGGGAGATTAGGATAGCTGAGATAATCAGGGAAAAGAGACCCCATTCCTTGAGGAAGGCTCGGAAGTCAAAGTGTTTATTTTTCATGGCTTACCTTTCTAAAAGCTTTTTTGCTTTTTCTGTATTTTTGAAATGGAGTTTGGCTGAATGCTGGAGACCGGCCATTCCGTATGTTTGGAGAATCTGGCTGGCAACCTGATCGCTCTTGCTTCCTGCTCCGCTCGGCAGAGTGTGACCAAGCTCCTGACTCAGATTTTCTAGATTTTCCAGAAAGAGGTCACGGGCGATAATGGAGCTGACAGCGACAGCTAGAAACTTCCCTTCAGCTTTTTCAATGAGACTAATGGGATTTGGGAAATGATTCTTTTCATTTTGCAGATATTTGTCATAATTTTGCTGACTGGTAAAGGCATCAATGACAATTTTTTCCGGTGTCAAACCTTTTTGCAGTAGCAGATAAATGGCTTGATTGTGAAGAGCCACTTTGACAGATACGGCATTGTAACCAGAGGCAATTACTTCATTATATTTTTCTGGAGACAAGAGCAGGGCCTGATGTTGGATTTCTTTTTTCAAAATCGGCGCCAGCTGCCGAATCTTATGGTCGGTCAAGGCCTTCGAGTCGCCTACACCCAACTTGCGCAAGAAAGCATGCTGTTCTGGACTGACAAAGGAAGCCACCACTGCTAAACCACCAAAATAAGAGCCGTTTCCGACCTCATCAGTACCGATAAGGGAAAAGTTCTGGGAAGTGTTGACTGTTTCCTCGGCTTGGTAGCCAAAAAAAGCAGCATAGTGGGCAGCTTTTTCTCCTTGAAAAAGAACCTTGCCAGAAGTATAGATGCTGACAGTTGCCTGATTCAATTTCAGCAGATATTGAATGTATTGATTCTTGCTAGGTGTCAGGCAGTCTTGATATTTCTGGATAAAAGCCTGAATTTCTTCTCGTTTAGGACTTAAAGTAATACTTTCCATAGTCACTATTGTACCATAAAAAGGAAAAGAGGAAAGCCATAAGAATGTAAGATTTTAAGATATTTTCTTCATGTTTTTAAGTAGTAACTTTTGTACGTTTGTCAATGATGTGAGACCAAACTAAAGTTATCAAAAAACTTGATATGGTATTCTCTACAAGGAGCTAGCTCCTTGTAGATTTTTTCTTATTTCGAT
>NZ_JPEN01000113.1 GCF_000767835.1 Streptococcus sinensis
ATATAGAGCAGCTTTTTAATCTAATTCGTTGCGATTTCATTTAATAAATCGTCAGCGGTGGTTGTTGGATTGATGCGAACACGATTGAGTGAGAGTAGACCATCAGCAAGTGAGGCGAGGCCGTGATTGGTTGTTACGCCCATCTTATAGCCGAGACTTTCAGCTATTTGCAGAGTAGTATCGCTGTAGCGTCCAGATGGATAGGCAACAGTTGTGGTGTTTTGTGAGAGATTGTTATCCAAAAAGGCTTTTGAATCTCGTAATTCAGTGGTTTGCTGATCAGCTGATGTAGCAGAAAGGTCAGGGTGATTGACAGTATGATCCTCAAAAGACATGCCCTGTGCTTTCATCTCTTTCATCTCTTCCAGAGTCAACATATCCTCTCGGCCTGCTTCGACAAATCCAGTGATGACATTGTTGGTGGCCTTCATTTGGTACTTTTGAAGCAACGGGAAGGCGTTGGTGTAAAAGTCTTTTAAACTATCATCAAATGTCAGCCAGACTACTTTTTTATTTTCAGGCAGGACATTTTCTGTCAAGACCTTGTAGGCTTCATCGGGAGTTAAAGTATAATAACCAGCTTCTTTCAGAGCCTGCAAGTGGCTTTCAAAAGTGCTTGGATCTACAATTAAACCTGCATTTGCAGCCTCAGAGGGATCCATCACATGGATAGCATGGTACATCAAAATTGGAATTTTGACCGGCTGATCCTGCTTTACCCATTTTACGGTTGAAGTCTTGCTTGAATCATCTTCATTTGTAACATTAGAAGCAGGTGTAGAGGTAGATTGCACTGTCTGACTACTTTCAGTGGTCTGTTTGTTGAAAGAGAATTTGGTATTCCAAAGATAGAATCCTCCTATGACCAAAGCGAGGAGTAAGAAGAGGTTGAATATAGCTAAAAAGATAGCTCTTTTCTTAGCTTTGCGTCTTTGCATGCGATTTCCAGTGTGTTTACCTGCCATAATGTCTCCTTCTAATCTTACGAATTTTAAAAATTTTACTTATATTATAACAAATCTACAAATAGATTTGTAGGCATTTCTATATAATTTTGTTATAATATTTTTTATATAAGAAATATTCAAGGAGTTCTTCATGTCTGTTAAAATTGCTTTACTTGGTTTTGGAACGGTTGCCAGTGGTGTTCCTTTCTTACTGAAAGAGAACGGAGAAAAGATTGTTCAGGCTGCCCATTCAGAGATTGAGGTAGCTAAGATCCTAGTTAAGGATGATGCTGAAAAGGAACGTCTCTTAGCTGCTGGGAATGATTTCAACTTTGTGACCAATGTGGATGAAATCTTAAATGACGACGAGATTGCTATTGTAGTGGAGCTGATGGGGCGGATTGAGCCAGCTAAAACCTTTATTACACGTGCACTCGAAGCAGGTAAGCAAGTGGTAACTGCCAACAAGGACTTACTGGCAGTTCACGGTTCAGAATTGTTAGATATTGCTCAGAAAAATGGCGTTGCTCTCTACTATGAAGCAGCTGTTGCAGGCGGTATCCCAATTTTGCGTACCTTAGTCAATTCATTAGCGTCTGATAAGATTACTCGCGTTCTGGGCGTGGTCAATGGAACTTCTAACTTCATGATGACCAAGATGGTAGAAGAAGGCTGGTCATACGAAGATGCCCTTGCAGAAGCGCAACGTCTAGGATTTGCTGAAAGTGATCCGACCAACGACGTTGATGGAATCGACGCAGCTTATAAAATGGTCATCCTCAGTCAATTTGCTTTCGGTATGAATATTAAGTTTGAAGATGTGGATCACCAAGGAATTCGCAACATCACTCCAGAAGACGTCGCAGTTGCTCAGGACTTAGGCTATGTGGTGAAATTGGTTGGCTCAATTGAGGAAACGCCATCAGGAATCGCTGCTGAAGTAACACCGACTTTCTTGCCAAAAGCGCATCCCCTAGCTAGCGTAAATGGCGTAATGAATGCGGTCTTTGTCGAGTCAATCGGTATTGGAGAGTCCATGTATTATGGTCCAGGTGCGGGTCAGAAACCAACTGCTACCAGTGTTGTTGCAGATATCGTCCGTATTGTCCGCCGTCTAAACGAAGACACTGTCGGCAAAGCCTTCAATGAATTTAGTCGTGAACTAGTTCTGGCTAAGCCTGAGGATGTGAAGAGTAGCTATTATTTCTCTATTTTGGCTCCAGATGCTAGAGGTCAAGTCTTGCATTTGGCTGAAATTTTCAATGCTGAGGAAGTATCATTTAAGCAGATTCTTCAAGAAAGCAGCGATGGCGAAACAGCTCGTGTGGTGATTATCACACACGCTGTTAGCAAAACTCAGCTAGAAAATGTAGTGGCTAAGTTGCGCGAGGTACCAGAGTTTGAATTGCTCAATACCTTTAAAGTATTAGGAGAATAAGATGAAAATTATTGTACCGGCAACTAGTGCCAATATTGGGCCTGGCTTTGACTCAGTTGGTGTAGCTGTCTCTAAATACTTGGAAATCGAAGTCTTGGAGGAGAGTCAGGAGTGGGTCATTGAGCATGACATCAATCCTAGAATCCCAACTGATAAACGTAATTTACTAATTAAGATTGCCCTGCAATTAGCACCAGACCTTCAGCCTCACCGTTTGAAAATGACCAGTGATATTCCTTTGGCGCGTGGTCTCGGTTCTTCCAGCTCTGTTATCGTAGCAGGAATTGAACTGGCCAATCAACTAGCAAATCTGAACTTATCTGATCATGAGAAGCTTAAGATTGCGACAAAAATCGAAGGTCATCCTGACAATGTTGCACCCGCAATTTACGGGAATTTAGTGGTTGCTAGTTCTTTCCACAATCAGGTCTCAGCAGTTGTATCAGACTTTCCAGAGGTCAGCTTTATTGCCTTCATTCCCGATTATGAGTTGAGAACAGTAGAGAGCCGCCGTGTCTTGCCAAACCGTCTTTCTTATAAGGAAGCAGTTGCAGCGAGCTCCATAGCAAATGTTGCCATTGCAGCGCTTTTAAAGGGAGATATGAAAACAGCTGGTCGTGCCATTGAATCAGATCGGTTCCATGAAAGATACCGCCAGCCGCTCATCAAAGAGTTTTCTGATATCAAGTTTTTAGCCAGAAAACAGGGCGCTTTTGCGACCTATATCTCTGGAGCTGGACCGACTGTTATGGTCTTATCTCCGCGAAATAAAGCTGAGCACATTTACAAACTAATCAAGGAACAGGGCTTTGATGGGCAAGTCTTCCAGTTGCAAGTGGATACTCAAGGTGTACGTGTAGAAGAGTAAAAGCGATCTAGAGAATATTCATAGATTTTGTTGCTGTAATAGCTGACAAATTTTAACATTGAGAGAGAAGGCAGCTTCTCTCTTTTTTATAGTTCAATATGACTCATTTAAGTCCTTAACAAAGCTTTTATATGATAGTGTTAATTGAAGATTTCATAGTCTATTAATATTTGACAAAGGCATTTCTTTAGACTACACTTAGGTTGAAAACGTTTTTCTTATACTATTATTTAGAAAGGATGTTGAAAATGGCGAAATTAGATAATAAGGTAGCTTTAATCACAGGAGCTGCTGCTGGACTTGGAAAAGGGATTGCCCTTGTTTATGCTAAATATGGGGCGAAATGTTGCTTGATTGATCTTGATTCAATAGAGCTGGAAAAAACTGCTCAAGAACTTCGAGATTCTTATCAGGCAGAGGTCATTACTTTTGTCGGAGATGTATCAAAAAAAGAGGATATGGAAGCAGCGGTGAGAGAGACAGTGAAGCAATTCGGTTCTTTGGATATTGCATGTTGCAATGCCGGTGTTTGTCAGTTGGCTCCGTTTGAGGAAATGAGTGACCAAATGAGAGATTTCCATATTGATGTGAATATTAAGGGTGTTTGGAATACCTGTCAAGCTGCTATCCAACCCATGCTCAGACAAGGAAAAGGTGCGATTGTTATTGCTTCTTCAGTGACAGGAGACATTGTAGCTGATGCCGGAGAAGCGGCCTATGCTATGACTAAGGCAGCTCTTGTCGGTTTGACAAAATCTTTGGCCGTTGAATATGCGGATCGTAATATTCGGGTCAATTGCACTCAGCTCGGCTATGCTCGTACACCTATGGTGGAAAAGATGGCAAAAGAGTCAAATCCTGACGATCCAGAAAGTGTTATCAATGACATTGCCCGCGGAGTACCAATGAAACGTCTAGCAAAACCAAAAGAGGTTGGTGAACTTTTTGCATTTCTAGGAAGCGATGAATCATCTTATTTAACAGGTTCTCAAGTTGTTATTGATGGAGGCAGTACTTTGCCGGAAACCATGAGTATGGGGACAAATTAGAAAATTAAGAATTTGTATTTATGAAGGTAGCTTTAGCAGACGAAGGGTTATCAATCAAAAAATTCAAAAGGTGTTGGAATTGTTACTGTGATTTCAACATCTTTTATTTTATACAGAGGAAAGCGATAACCTAAATCCTGAGCATCCATGATTATGATTCCTTACTACTACAGAGTTGATGTTAAACAAATAACCCCCTTGTCCAGATAGTTACAGTAGAAAGTGGTGGACCCCCCAAGGATGAAATCAACAGACTAATGACCGATCAGGGAGGTTTCCAGTGCAGGTTAGTGTAGGCAAGTAAATAATTAATCAGCAAGCCAAGATATTTCCCTTGGTTTTTATGAACTCTTGCCAACTAGTTTGCTCGTTTTTGAAACCCTTTGCAAAATTTGTTATACTATCAATAGAAAAGGAGTGATTTTATGAGTTTAACCAGCCAGCTTATTACAGCAGATTTTCCGGATTTGGACAAAGTAGAAGCCTTGAATATTGAGGCTTTTCCGAAAGAGGAGAGGGTGCCGCTCAGTGAGTTTTTGCGTTATGAAGATCAGGAAGAGGCTAATTTTTTCGCTTTTTATCATGAAAATGAATTTGTTGGCTTTGCTTTTGCTATTTCCAATGAAC
>NZ_JPEN01000007.1 GCF_000767835.1 Streptococcus sinensis
CACTGCGTCTTGCTCGACAATCCAAAGACAATTGAGAGGCTAGGACTTTTGTCCCAGCCTCCTTGATGTTATTTGACAGATGCTCCGTTAGTCGCGATGACTTCCTTGTACCAGTCAAAGGATTTCTTCTTGGAGCGCTTGAGTGTTCCCTTTCCTTCATTATCTCGATCCACATAGATAAAGCCATAGCGCTTCTTCATCTCACCAGTGCCAGCGGATACTAGGTCGATACAGCCCCAAGTCGTGTAGCCCCACAGCACCACACCGTCCTCATTGATGGCTTCCCGCATGGCCTTAACATGGGCCGCCAGGTAGTCAATCCTGTAATCATCAGCCACATAGCCATTTTCATCAGGACTATCCACTGCACCCAGACCATTCTCCACGATAAACATCGGCTTTTGATAACGATCCCAGATGGTATTAAGCGTAATGCGCAAGCCCAGAGGATCAATCTGCCAGCCCCAGTCAGAGGCCTCCAAATAAGGGTTCTTGAGAGAAGCAAAGATATTGCCCGCTGTCAGTTCATTGACCTTAGGGTCGCCCGAAGCTACCCGGCTAGAGTAGTAAGAGAAGGAAATGAAGTCCACCGTATGCTCCTTGAGTAGCTGCAGGTCTTCTTCTGTCATTTCGACAGTGATGCCCTCGCGCTCCCATTTCTTCTTAGCATAGTTAGGATACTCACCACGCGCCTGCACATCGATAAAGAAATAGTTTTCTCTATCTTCCTGCATGGCCGCCCAATAGTCAGCTGGATGAGCTGTATTGGGATAGTATTGACCCGCCGCTAGCATACAGCCGACCTTATTTTCCGGATCAATCTCATGAGCCAGCTTAGTAGCAATGGCTGACGCGACCAGCTCATGATGGGCTGCTTGGTACTTGATCTGCTCCTCATTTTCGCCTTCTTCAAAGCAGAGCCCCGCCCCCATAAATGGTGCATGGAGAATCATGTTAATTTCATTGAAGGTCAGCCAGTACTTGACCAAGCCCTTGTAGCGAGTAAAAAGTGTGCGGCAGAGACGCTCGTAAAATTCCAGCATCTTACGGCTGCGCCAACCGCCATATTGCTCAATCAAGTGCATGGGACAGTCAAAGTGAGTAATGGTCACCAAGGGCTCAATGCCGTACTTGTGGCATTCCTTAAAAAGGTCTTCGTAAAATTTCAGGCCAGCTTCATTGGGCTCCAACTCATCTCCTTTCGGGAAAATCCGGCTCCAAGCAATGGACAGACGATAGGTCTTAAAGCCCATCTCGCCAAAGAGGGCAATGTCCTCCTTAAAGCGATGGTACATATCAATAGCTTCCTTGGCTGGGTAGAAATAGCCTTCCTCAAAGTCAAACATCTTTTTCTTACCCGTGATGATGGCCAAACGGTCCTCACCAATCGGCACCACATCTACGTTGGCCAGCCCGCGACCATCCGCATCATAAGCGCCCTCGCACTGGTTGGCAGCTGTCGCTCCGCCCCACAAGAAACCATCAGGAAAAGTCAGTTTTTCAGTCATATCTCTACTCACTTTCTTATTTTGATTGTTCATTTACTTATATTATACCGCAATCTCAAGACCTTTACTTGTGAAATACTGCGGAATAATGATACTATTCTAGTTTTGCCAACATATTTTTCACTCTGATTCTTTCTTTATCCCTCTAAAATAAAGTCATCTTTTCCAATGAGCCCAGACATCAAACAAAGTTTTTCTGCAAACTGAGAAAAAGAAAAAAAGAAGACTGAAAAAAACAGTCTCCTCCTATTCCTTTTATTTTAAATCAAGGCAGTGATTGCAGTCACCAGACCAAAAATGATCCCTGGTGCATTTGCTGCTGCAAGCGGAATGTCTCTTTCTTGCTTGAAAAGGCCGTAGTAGACCCAGAGACTACAGTTGATGGCCGCAACGAGTGGTTGAATGAAATTTCCTTTTTGCCCAGCTAGATTATTCATGATTTGTGGGAAATAGGACACGTACATCATCACGGACATAAAAGTTGCAACCCAACCTAGTATTTTCATTTGATTTTCAGTCATTTCCAAAACCTCTTTCGTTTTTTCGTGTTATATTTTATAATGATAGACCAAAACAATCAAGTGTTTTTATCGCTTTGTTATGAAGATGTAAACTATCACAATCTTGTGATAAGTAAGAAGACAAAAAAGACCGGATTGCTCCGATCTTTTTAACTTCTACTCTAAGAAAATCAAAGATTTGATTTCCAATGAAATGAGAGGAATTATTTGATTGCGCGTGATTGCAACCCTTCTTCTTCCAAGAAGAGGCGGAATGGTACGAGTTCTTCTGCTTCGTATTTTTCCTTGAAGGCTTTGATTACTTCTTCTGAGTGAAGTTTTGGATCCAACTCAAGAACTTCTACCGGAAGCGGACGGTGTTGCGTGATGCGGGCATCAATGACAACTGTCTTACCTTCTTTGTTGAGTTTTACAGCTTCTGCAACGACTGCGTCGATATCTTCGATACGGTCAACTGTAAATCCAACAGCTCCTTGAGCTTCTGCGATTTTCGCGTAGTCAGCGTTTGTGAAGTCTACACCAAACAAGTGTTTGTTGGTATCTTCGTATTTGTTCTTGATGAAGCCATACTCAGCATTTGAGAAGACAACGTTGATAACTGGAAGGTTGTATTGAACGTTCGTGATCACGTCTGGGTAGCACATATTGAATGCACCGTCACCCATGATGTTCCATACTTGGCGGTCTGGGTTGTCTTTCTTAGCAGCAATACCACCAGGAAGGGCGATACCCATTGTCGCAAAGAGTGGAGATGTACGCCACATGTTCTTAGGTGTCATGTGAAGGTGACGAGTTGATGTTTGAGTTGAGTTACCTACGTCGATTGAGTAAATAGCATCTTCATCAGCATATTTGTTAATAGCATTGTAAACTTGGTACAATTGTAATTCACCCTCAGTCTTACCTTCGAGTTTGTTCATGTAATCGCGCCAGTTTTGGTTGTTCTTCACGTTTGCACGCCACCATGGAGTAGACTCAACTGCATCTACCTTATCAAGAATCGCTTTAGCTGCTTGGCCTGCATCACCAAGGATTGAAGCGTCTAGTGCATGACGTTTACCAAGTTTGTAAGGGTCGATATCGACTTGGATGAATTTTTCAGTGTTCTTGAAGGCTTCGTAAACTTCAGCAAATGGGAAGTTTGAACCAAGGAAAAGAACTGTATCTGCTTCAAAAACCACTTCGTTGGCTGGTTTCCAACCAACACGGTAAGCAGAACCTGTCAACCCTTCGTAGTTCCATTCGAAAGCTTCAAAGTTTTTACCAGTTGTGATGATTGGTGCTTTGATTTTACGTGACAATTCTGTAATCACTTCACCAGCTTTGACACCACCGTAACCAGCGTAGATAACTGGGCGTTCAGCATTGTTCAAGATTTCAACAGCTTTGTCGATTTCAACTTCGTTCAAGGCAGGAGCGATGAATGAACGTTCGTAAGAACCTGAACCGTAGTATGAGTTTTTGTCGATTTCTTGGAAACCGAAGTTTACTGGAATTTCAACAACAGCTGGACCTTTTTTAGAAACTGCAGCACGGCAAGCTTCGTCGATAACTTTTGGCAATTGCTCAGCGTAAGCTACACGTTTGTTGTAGACAGCGATACCGTTGTACATTGGGTTTTGGTTGAGCTCTTGGAAGGCATCCATGTTGAGTTCGTTGACTGGACGTGATCCAAGGATAGCAAGGAATGGAGTGTTGTCCATAGCTGCATCGTAAACACCATTAATCAAGTGAGTCGCACCTGGACCACCTGAACCTACTGCAACCCCGATTGAGCCGCCGAATTTAGCTTGCATAACCGCAGCAAGAGCGCCTGTTTCTTCGTGGCGAACTTGCAAGAAACGGATATCTTTGTCTTCAGCCAAAGCATCCATGAGTGAGCTGAGTGTTCCTGATGGGATACCGTAGATGGTGTCTACACCCCATGTTTTCAATACGTTGAGCATTGCTGCAGATGCAGTAATTTTTCCTTGAGTCATGATAACTCTCCTTCAAAAATTTTAATGATTCGTTGAAAACTTTCAGACAATATAATGAAAACGTTTCAACAAATCTTACTATATCAATTTATCATCTTTTGACCCTCCTGTATAAGAATATGCTCAATAAAGCTTGATAACTATTACATAACAAAAATAAGATTTTTCTGATTTTTCTAATGTATTTTATAATAGATTTCAGAAAAGGCTTAAAATGGACATTAGCTGCAGCACTTCCGCGCTTTAAAATAATAGTGCTAGCCAGAACAAGCTAGAAATTTGCTTGTGAAAAATGTTATAATAGCGCTAGAAAACCTGAAGAAATCATGAAATTATAGGTGAAAATATGCTAAGAGAAGCGACTCCAAATGAATTGGAAGAATTACTACATTTATACCTCTCCCTGCACGAGACTGCCATCCCAGAAAAGAATCCTGCTTTACAAAAAGTGTGGCAACGGATGATAGACGATCCAGATCATCATATTATTGTCAAGATAGTTGATGAGAGAATTGTTTCCTCTTGTATTTGTGTCGTGATACCTAATCTCACAAGAGGGCTACGTCCCTATGCCTTAATAGAAAATGTCGTCACCCATCACGATTTTAGAGGCAGAGGCTATGCTACTGAATGTCTTGATTTTGCTAAGAAAATAGCGACTGAAACAAATTGCTACAAAATGATGCTACTAACGAGCTCCAAGCAAGAAAGCACTTGGAATTTTTATAAACACGCCGGATACAATAACCAAGATAAAACTGCCTTTATCCAATGGTTAGAATAAGGCAGCCATGAGCGTCTAAAGAATATAGAAAAACGAGTGTGACAACAAAATCACACTCGTTTTGAAATATCTGGATTAACCGATGGAAATATACCGCCTGTTTCCGCCATAAGAGAGATAGGAAATCCATCTCATACCATCCGCATCAAGGACTCGATCGTAATGAACCGATTCCCCAGCTGTGTAATAAGCCAATTCTGGACTGGACTGCTTGGGTTCTGCTTTGATAGAGGAGCGTTTGGTGAAATAGTAAGTTCCCTGAGCAGGAAGACTTGGTTTGCTTTGGGATGAATTTGACGGAGCTGTCGCATAATTCCCACCTTCAAAGCCATAATATTCTTCCAAACTTAAACCAGAATGATAAATGTCCGGAGCTTCTTGACCGATATAGCGAATATGCCAAGCTTCAGGCATATAGCCTGTCGAAGCTTCCTTGCCAGGCTGATAGCGAACGACAAATCCATATCGATGGGCATTATTTTTTAGCCAAGTGCTTGCTGCGGTATCTTCCAACAGATTGCCAGACTTATCTGTCAAGTCAAAAACGAGACCTGTTTGGTGCTCACTATAGCCAGGACGGGCAGAATAGCGGTCCGCTGCGGCTTGACCATCCGTATTTACATAATGCTGGTACAAGTTTCTTTGGTAGTCATAAGATCTGAAGCCGCTGTAGCCATAGCCAACATTATAACCTTGCGCTATCATATCGTTTCTCAGACGGACAAAGGCTTCCTTGGCAGTTGGATTTTCACCAGGATTATAGTTTGAAGCTAGTGGATGTTTTTTATTTGCAATGACAATCTCATTATATTTACCCTGAACATAGTAATAAGATCCATTGTAGCGAACTTTCTTTATAAAGGCTGCATCTATATTTGCTGTCGTCTTGGTGCTACCAACTCCGACCATACGACCATCATCCTGAACATAGTAGAGGTGGATGTTGTATTCACCTGTGGAATACTTGTGGTCGCGTAGATTGACCTG
>NZ_JPEN01000072.1 GCF_000767835.1 Streptococcus sinensis
AATTTCATAAAAATAACACCCCAAATGTTAGATTTTTCTGTCTAACTTTTGGGGTGCGGTTCATTTTTCTGGTGAGGTTTTTTTATATTAAATTTTATTCTTCTATTATTTGATGCTTTACAAGCTTTCTTAAGTTCTGCTTGGAAACACTTCTATTTGAATAACTTTCAAAATGCGCTTAAAATCAATATTTTATCGAGTTTTTAAAAGATAAAATCTCATCCAATTTCAATCAACTTCATGAAAACAAGGTGAACTTTCATTAAACATAAGCTAAAATAGAAGCGGAATATCAAAAGTTTACCTCATCTAGTTTTCACAGAGCTTAAGTAAGGCTTTCATTACACGTCAATTGACGTCAAATTATTGATTTTAAGTGACTTTTGAATTTTTGAAATTCAATAAATAGCACTACAAATCAATAAAAACTCTACCTTTTTTAGATAAATATATCATTTGGATATTGAAGTTGAGCCCTGCTATCATTTCAATGGCAGGGCTTTTTCTATTTATCAGATACTACAAACAATCTCACCGTCTTCTTTGATAAAATCTTTATCCAATGATTTAGGTAAAATTTCTAATACTCTCTCTGATGGTCTGCATAATAGAGTTCCTTTTTCCGTTACAACAATTGGACGATTTATCAAAATTGGTTCTATCATCATCGCATCTATAATAGCTTGTTCCGATTTAGCTTCTTGTAAATGAAGCTTCTCATATTCTGGGACATTGGTACGTAGTAATTCTTTAGCACTAATAACTGTTTTAATTCTTTTTCTTTTGGTGGTGTTTGCAGATATTCGATAATTTGTGGTTCAATTCCTACTGCTCGAATCATAGCTAGGACATTCCTAGACGTTCCACAATTTGGATTGTGATAAATGGTTACTTGATTCATATATTCACCTTTTTTAGTTATGTTATAGTGGGAGATTGGTTAATTTTCATAAAAATCTCCCCTATTATTTAATACCATTAAATTAGTCAACATATGGTACTTCCCTAATGATTTTCTTCACATCTTCAACTGTCAATACTTTTCCAGAAGATACAACATCTTCATTAAGAACTAATGCAGGTGTAGACATCACACCATAACTAGAAATCTTTACAAAATCTCTTTCGTGTTCAACCGTGATCTCTAAACCCTCCTCTTGGCAAGCCTGACGAACATTGTCTTCCAAAGTCTGGCATTTTTTACAGCCAGATCCTAAAACCTTAAACATCATTTGATTATCTGAAACTTGTGACATAAGTATTTCCTCCTAAAAAATAAACTGTTGTACTATATTAAATAAATAACCAACTAAAATGATACCGATAGAACAGATAGCGATAAAGATCACTAAAAGTTGCGGTTTAATTGCTCTCTTTAACATAATAAGAGACGGTAAACTAAGTGTTGTAACGGCCATCATAAATGCTAAAACTGTCCCAAGCTGAGCTCCTTTATTTAATAGGGCTTCTGCTACTGGGATTGTTCCAAAAATATCTGAATACATTGGAATTCCGATAAGAGTCGCCAAAATAACACCAAACGGATTATGATTACCCAAGATCGTCGTCACCCATTCCTCTGGAATCCAATTATGAATAACTGCACCAATGCCGACACCCACTAAAATATAGGGAAATACTTTTTTGAGAGTATCAATAACCTGTTCTTTTGCAAAATCTATTCTTTCCTTATAGGATAGTGTTTTAGCTTCTAAGAGAGGCATTTGAGCATTTTTCACAAAATCTTCGATGTATTTTTCCATACCTAACCATTCAATCAAACTACCTCCAATAACTGCAATAACCAAGCCAAGAATAACATAGATAATAGCAACCTTACTTCCAAAAATGCTCATCAAGAGGATTAAACTTCCTAAATCAACCATAGGAGAGGAAATTAAGAAAGAAAAGGTGACACCAACTGGAAGACCTGCACTTGTAAATCCCATAAATAAAGGGATTGAAGAACAAGAGCAAAATGGGGTTACCGTCCCTAATAATGCTGCAATAATGTTGGCAGAAATCCCATCGAAACGACTTAAAATTTTTCGGTTACGTTCTGGCGGAAAATAACTTTGAATATAAGAAACCGTAAAAATCAATAGACAGAGTAAAATCGTAATTTTGATAACATCATAAATAAAAAATTGTAAGCTACCGCCTAGCCTCGATCCCACATCAAACCCTAGTGATGATAAGGCTCTACCCACTAATTCATTTAACCATTTCATTCCTAGAATTTCTTCCTGAATAAATGACCACATATTATCTCCTTTCATTATATCAAATATTTTTGATATGTAGTCTAAAATGAAAAGTCATAATTAAGATGACTTTCTATAACAGCTACATTTTCGTTCAACCACCGTTTGTGTATCTGTAAGTACTGCAAACCGCTCTAACACACTATTCCTTCCTGATTCACTTAGGCTATAATGTTTCCATTTTCCCTCTTGCCGACTAGCAACAATACCAGACTGACAAAGGATTTTCATGTGATACGATAGAGCAGATTGGGCAATTTCCAATTCATCTACAAGAACGCAGGCACATGTCTCTCCTCTTTTTAAATAGTCCAATATCAACAATCGCTTTTCATCAGCTAGAGCTTGAAAAATTTGAGCATCTTTTTTAAAACTTTTGATAACAACCACCTCATATCAAAAATATTTGATTTGTCTTCCGTTTTAGTTTACTACGTTTATGTAGAGTTGTCAAATAAAAAAATGATAAACTTTTATCACTTGGACATTAGTATGTTCATTTCTAGAATGTTAGTATTATTATAAAATAGAATTACCATTAAAGGAGATCAACAATGAATTTCCCCTATTGTAAAGTCAGTACAACAAAGTTGTTCCTCTGATTAAGTGAGTATATTTCTAGTTGTTTGAGTTAGCTCAAACAGCTTTTTTTCAGACTGATAAGCATTGATTTGTCTAAGTCTTTCGTTGATAGCTTTAATATAGGCTTCTAAATGGTTTGGATTTAGTTTTTTAGTGAGGATCCCTTTGGAATGAATTCTCTTAACAATCCATTGAAATTCTCATTTGTACCTCGTTCATAGGATGAAAACTATCAGAAAGCGACACCCAGAGTTCACATACGCTACACCACACAAATTACGACATACAAGAACCACGCTCGCTAAACAGGCTAGTGTTTCACTCGAAGCTATTTCAGAAGCTTTAACTAACAGTGATAAAGAAGTAACTAAGACTTATGTAAACACTTCAAATGTAAACAGCTGTTGGAGAAATTGCCTTTCGTAATCTTAAAAAATAATGGTGTGAATTTGGTGTGAAAAGTGGTGTGAATTTTGCTAAAAATCATAAAAAAACACCCCATGGTGTGAACCATGAAGTGTTTCGAAACGTTGATATAATCGTATTGATTAACGTTTTGAGGCAACTGACTTTTTCAGGTTGCAGCAATATTTGCACCAATTTAGTATGGAAGCATAAAAAAGAACACCCCGAAAGGTGTTCTTTGTAAATATAGTAATTCTTTCGAATAAACGTTTACTAAACTGTGATGCTTTACGAGCTTTCTTAAGACATGGTTGGAAACATTTTTATTTGAATAGATTTCAATATCCGTCTAAAATCAATATTTTCCCACGTTTTTAGAAAGAACAATTTCATCTAATTTGAATAACTTTCAGTTGAATGGTGTGAATTTTACCCTAAAAATACACAAATTGAGCTAGATTTTACCAAAAAGTTCACACCATTGATTCAATTATTTTTTGTTACGTACGTTTTTCTTAGATGATAGACCTCCTAATGTATTTCTTATAGCATTTGAGCAAACCTCCGTTAAAGGTTCTCCTATTGCCTCCTTGTAATTAAATCCTAATAGTTGCATAGTCTTTAAAGTATCCTTATTAAGTAGAGCAACCAATTGTTTCATTGAATCTTCTTTCCCATCTTCAACATTAGTAAATGAAGATAGAAGAGAAATAACCCATTCTAAAGTGTTGTGCAAATACTCAATATCTTTATCATCAATATGTACTTTTTCATATTCTTCTTTATATGCCTGAGCAATTCTGATTGCCTGTTCTCGTTCCGAAAGTAACTCATTTACAATTTCATCATAAGTATTTCGTAATTTATCGGCGTTACGTTCTTCCTTTAATGATTGAATTTTACTATTCACTAGTGTTGTTGTTCCCTTAAATGTTAGAGTTCCCAATTCAATCCCTGCTTTTACTAAAGCTTCTGTAATATATGGCTCCATGCTATACCTCTGTTATTTCTTTTTATAATAAAACTATTTTATCATAAATCTACATTAAACATAATATGTTTTTTAGTCTCTATCCCTTTAGGTAAAAATACCGATTTTATGGTATAATAAAGGTAACGTTATATAAGGAGGTGTGCCATGACTCTTGATGTAAATAAAGAAGAATTAACAATTTTAGGGATTCCCTTTGATAATTTTTCAGATTTCGATACCGTCTGGTATGCTATTGGATCATCAATGATTGAAAATTATGAACCTACTGTTCAAGATGTGATTGATTTAAAAACTTATGTTGTCAATAGACGAAAGGAATTGAATATTGGTTAAAAATCAATACGAAGGCTATAAGTACATTGACCCTAATCACCAATATACCTATCCAAATTCCACAGTCTTAATCAACAAACAAAATGTTACAAATATTGAAGAAGCCTACCGAAATGAACACTTATTCGTTACTAAAAGACTTGCAGACTTGCGCTTGAAAGCCATTGAAGTCTATTCCATGAGTAATATTTTAGCCATTCATAACTATTTGTTTCAAGACGTTTATGCCTGGTCAGGACAATATCGCAAGGTGAATATCTCTAAAAGTGGTAATCCTTTTATGTCGATACAGTCGTTTAATGCTGCAGAAACTTATATAAATCATCTCATTCATTCCTATCATCAAACTGCCAACTCAAAAGATGAAATCATTAAACATTTAGCAAAAATTCTTGATAATCTTAATTATTTCCATCCCTTTCGAGAAGGAAATGGACGAACTCAACGAGAAGTTATTCGTTCCTTAGCACTATTAAAAGGGTATTCTGCACAAATACGAGTGGAACAAGATGATGAAGTTTACAACCTTTATATGGACGGAACTGTCTATGGAGACTTAGGGAAGCTAGAAGAATTATTTGGTAAAATATTAAAAGAAATATAGATTGTAATACTTGATAATTACAGAAGTGACGTAAGCATTCAATACGAATCAATACATAAGAAAAACGCTGATTTCAAGCGTTTTTTCTTTTTTCAATTTCAATACATTTCACTATATTTCAGTCCAAACTCTACCTTTTTCTCTACCTTTTTTAGATAAATATATCATCTGGATATTGAAGTTAAGCCCTGCTATCATTTCGATGGCAGGGCTTTTTAATGTTTGGTACACTACCTTCTTATCTATATTTGATGGAGCTGAAGTTGACATCTACAAAGTTTAATGTTAAAATACATTCAAAAATATATTTGAATGAGGTGTTTTATGGTTCAAAATGTTGTTACTTCAATAATCCTGTATTCTGGGACAGCCGTGGACTTACTTATTATCCTAATGTTATTTTTTGCCAAAAGAAAAAGCAGAAAAGACATCATTAACATCTATTTAGGACAATTTCTAGGCTCTGTTAGTCTAATATTGCTAAGTTTACTTTTTGCATTTGTCTTAAATTATATTCCTAGTAAAGAGATTTTAGGTTTGCTCGGTTTGATTCCAATTTTCCTAGGACTCAAAGTTTTGCTTTTAGGAGATTCTGATGGAGAAGCTATTGCAAAAGATGGTTTGCGCAAAGATGATAAAAACCTGATTTTTCTAGTCGCTATGATTACTTTTGCAAGTTGTGGTGCTGACAATATTGGTGTTTTTGTCCCATATTATATTACCTTAAATTTAGCGAATTTGATAGTGGCTTTACTTACCTTTCTAGTCATGATTTATCTCTTGGTTTTTTCTGCCCAAAAATTGGCACAAGTCCCTTCTGTTGGAGAAACTTTGGAAAAATATAGCAGATGGTTTATTGCCGTTGTTTATTTAGGATTGGGGATGTATATCCTGATTGAAAATAACAGCTTTGACATGCTAAGGACTGTGTTCGGCTAGGAGAAAAAATTATGAAAAAAGATAGTATCTGCCAAGTGAATATTATAAATCAACAAAATGTTACAACCGCAACGAACTACCTTGAAAAGGAAAAAGTCCAAAAATCACTTCGTATTTTATCAAAGTTTACCGATAATAAACAGATAAATATCATCTTTTATCTCCTTGCTGTTGAAGAACTCTGTGTCTGTGATATAGCCTGTTTACTAAATCTCAGTATGGCATCTGCCTCCCACCATCTTCGTAAACTAGCCAATCAAAACATCTTGGATACTAGAAGAGAGGGGAAAATTATATATTATTTTATAAAAGATGAGGAAATCAGAGATTTTTTTAATCAACTAGGATAACAACTATTTTTACTACTCTACCATCCACTCTACCTTTTATTATGTAGCATTCTAAAAACATTGATGTACCAACGTTTCTAACAGCTAAAATAGAAATTATTTAATCTTTTATAGAAGTGAAGTGATTAGATATATAAAAAGCCTATGAAATCAGCTGTACTGACCCCAAAAA
>NZ_JPEN01000004.1 GCF_000767835.1 Streptococcus sinensis
TACATCGAAGCTACCAGCATTTGAATCTACATTTGTAATAGTGAGGGTGCCTTGGGGAGTGTCGCTTATAGGATTCTGAGGCTCTGCTTGACTTAATTTTTCAATCGCAGCATAGCGCCGAATACCACTGTAAGATTTGTAACTAATCCATTGGTAACCATCCGTAGTCAAAACTCTGTCATAAAACACCTTATCTCCAGCATTTACATAGAATTGAGTCGGTGCAGTCGCTTTAGGCTCATTTTTTACTTCTGTTCGTTTTGTATAGGTATACTGTCCTTGACTTGGCAAGGTTTGCTTCGGTATCTGCTGTTCTTCACTACTTGTAGTTCCTGCAGCCGCAGCCATACGAACAGTCGTATCAACCGCAACAGGGCCGCTTTCTTTTTCGTCCGCTGCTCTTGCTGCTTCAGTCTCCGGTCTAGCAGATGGAGTTGATGTGTCCGCTGCACCCTCGCTCATTGTGGAAGGATTTTCTGCTTGCATCGGTAAATCTGAAGTTGAAACTGACGATTCAGACTTTTCTTTTTCTGTTGCGACCACTTCTTCTTTTTGCTCTGTCACAGCTTGAACTACTGTGAGTTGGTTGGCTGCCTCTTCTCCTTTCGTGCTATCAAGGCTCTGATTTGCTATTTCTACTGGATTAGCAGCCAGACTATCTGCAAATGCAGGCCGCCCCGTCATAAAGAGGATACAACCAATCAAAACGGAAGCTGCGCCAAATGAATATTTCCGTATGGAGAAGCGTTGTAGTTCGCGACCAAACATCCTGTGTTTCATACTCCTATCCTGCTTTCTAATAAATCTTCACTTATATTTTATACCTTTCAAAACCATTCGTCAACACATAACTGTAACATTTGTAATCGTTTTGTAACATTCTACACGATTTTATAAAAGTAACTAAAATACCCCAATCTTCATTCAGACTGGAGCAGTTTTTGCTAATATGAAAATCATGTCTCCTAAGAGCACTTAGAGATAGGGTTGGAGAGCTTTTGACAGCCTTGCATAGCCGGCGATGGTCAAATGCAAGCCATCTGTGGTAAATTCCTCGCGCAATTGGCCACTTTCATCCAAGAAAGTATCATAAAGGTCGATAAACTGGACATTCGTATAGATACTTGCTAGGTCTCGGTAAGCACGATTGAGGGCTCGAATCTTCTCGTTCGTCCGGATGTAAACCGTCCCTTTGTACTGTTCCTTCTCATTTACAGGCAGAACCGACAAAAGCTGGAGCTGGGTCAAAGGATAGTCCCTTGCCAAACTTTGAATAATGCCCTCCAAGTTAACTAAGGTCTCTTCTTGAGGCACTTCCTTACCGAGATCATTGGTTCCAATCAGGAGAAAAACCTTATCCAGAGCCTGACCAAAGAGATGGGCATCCAGATGTTCCAGCAGCTGGTCTGTTTTATAGCCACGAATCCCACGGTTAAGGAACATTTGGGGACTTTGCAACAACTCATTCAGAGGATAGTATTCCACAATCGAATCACCGATAAAAATAATCGCTGGCTCTTTTACCGCAAGCTGATTCAAGTCCCGATAATTTTTCTGAATCTTCGCCTGCTCATTTAAGAGCCATTGTTCTAATAGTTGAACTGCCATTTAAACTCCTTTTTCTAAGTATTGCTCAATCACCTGCAAAACCCCGGCTTCTGTATTGGCTGGTGCCAAGCGACTGGCAATGCGCTTAATCTTCTCATCTCCATTTGCCATGGCATAGGAGAAATCCGCCAATTCCAGCATTTCCAAATCATTTTCGCTGTCTCCAAAAGCCATAATCTCCTTGCTTCCGATTTGCCACTGATCCATCAGCTGACGAATTCCCCAAGCCTTATGGACGCCTTCTTGGATAATATCAATCGCGCCGTAACCACTGGTCACCGCGCTCAATCGTCCAGAGAAGTCTTTGTTGATTCGTTGCGTGATTTCTGTTGCTTTCGCTTCATCCACCATAATACTCATCTTCAGCACTTCTTCAAAATGGTGACTTTGCAGACTGGGCATGAAATTCATCTGTTTGTAAAAATGACGAGCCATCTCATCTGTCATGACCTTGTTTATCATAGGAAAATCTGTGCCGTCCTGAACAAACCCACCCTTTGTAGATGTCACAACTAAATGAACATCTCGTTCTCGGCCATGGAAATAATCCAGTGTCTCCGCAATCAAATCAGACTGCCAGAAGGTCCCCATCATCATTTCATTTTTTTCAAAGATTCTGGCTCCATTGGCTACAATCAGGGTCATACGATCTATCAAATCCCCCAATAATAGACGCATTCGTTGGATTTCATTGCCTGTTGCAACGACAAACTTGATGTCTCGCTCCTCCAGCTGATCCAAAACAGCTGTTAGACGCGGCAAGTCCAGCTCCCCTCTCGCATCCAAAAGCGTGCCGTCCATATCTGTAGCAATCATTTTAATGGTCATATTTTCACCTCAAGCAAGTCTTGCTCTTTCTGTCATAATCCTTTAAACTTTATGGGCTGTTTCATACGTCAGCTTCTCTTATTTAGACTATTGAGCTGCAAGAAAATCCCTGTTTATTCACAGTCCCACAGCTTATTTGCCAATCTAATGATTATTGTTTACTAATCCAATCTTCCATTTTTTGCTTTGTTTAGAATTCATTATACTACTTAGAAAGTTGAAAATAAAGCCATACGAAGCTATTTTGATAATAGGAAATCAGGTTGCCCAGCCCCTGACTAGAAAACAAAAAAGATTGAAGAGACATTCGTTAGAATAATTTCTTCAATCCAAACCTAGTCACTAGACAAGGTTTATTTTATAAGGAGCTCTAATTAGAAACAGAACTCACAGCTGTTATGTTTCAAACTGTCAGTTCAATTTGGTTGCCTTCAAAAGCTTGGATACAACTTTCATAATAACCATCACCTGTCACTCTAGGGCCGCTCAGAACAGGATAACCACCTTTTTCCAAACGGACTGTCAGTTGGTCTACCGCCTCAGGACTGCCCAGGCTGAAGGCCAGATGGTGGTAACCTGTGAAAAGCAGGTCATGGCTGCCATCTGTCAAATCCTCATCCCGCGTCATAATTTCCAAGCGCGCTCCTTCGTCAAAGGTCAGAAAATAGGACTGAAAGCCTGTTCTCTGGTTATGGTAAAGGGCATTGCTCTTAGCTGCAAAATAAGTTTCAAAAAAGTGTCGAGCCGCTTCCAAATCACGGACATAAAGGGCTGCATGTTCAATCTTCATAGAGGCTGCCTCCGTTGCTTGCGATGACTTCTTTGTACCAGTCAAAGGATTTTTTCTTGTAACGAGCTAGACTACCAGTGCCGTCATCATTGCGGTCAACGTAGATAAAGCCATAGCGCTTGCTCATTTCCGCCGTAGAGGCAGATACCAGGTCAATACAGCCCCAAGTTGTGTAACCTAGCAATTCTACGCCATCTTCCAACGCTTCTCCTACCTGCTGCAAATGCTGTTTGAGATAATCAATGCGGTAGTCATCTTCAACCGTTGGGCCATTTGGACCATCCACCAAGACATCCTTGGCACCGAGACCATTTTCCACGATGAAGAGAGGGAGCTGATAGCGGTCATAAAAGCTATTTAACACCAAGCGCAGTCCGACTGGGTCAATCTGCCAACCCCATTCTGAACTAGCCAGATAAGGATTCATGATACCACCTAAAAGATTGCCTCGGCCAGAAGAATAATTTTCCGGATCGTGGGCCGCAACTACACTCATGTAGTAAGAGAAGGAAATAAAGTCTACAGTGTTTTCAGCTAAAAGCTCTTTGTCGCCTGGCGCAAACTGAATCTCAATGCCATTCTCTTTGAAGAAACGATTGATATACGCTGGGTATTTTCCACGCGCATGGATATCAGAGAAGAGGTAGTTTTGATTTTCAAATTCACGCGCCGCTAACACATCTTCCGGTTTGGGTGTCATAGGATAGGCCGGCATAGCGAGGACCATACAGCCAATCTTGAAATCCGGATTGATCTCATGACCAATCTTAGTTGCCAAAGCAGAAGCCACCAGCTCATGATGGACCGCTTGATAGAGGTCCTGCTTGGACAGCTCATCAAACGGAGTCGCAATGCCACCACTCATAAAAGGTGCATGGAGGACGAAGTTGATTTCATTAAAGGTCAGCCAATACTTGACCTTGTCCTTGTAGCGGGTAAAGACCGTGCGAACATAACGCTCATAAAAATCAATCAAATCGCGGTTAGCCCAGCCATTGTACTGACGCGCCAAGTGCAGCGGCGTTTCATAGTGAGACAGGGTAATCAGTGGCTCAATGCCATACTTAGCCAGCTCATCAAAGAGATCGTCATAGAACTGCAGACCGGCTTCATTGGGCTCCAGCTCGTCCCCATTTGGGAAAATTCGAGACCAGGCAATGGAAGTCCGATAAACCTTGAAGCCCATCTCCGCAAAGAGGGCAATATCCTCCTTGTAGCGGTGGTAGAAATCAATCCCTTCCAGCTTAAGATTGTCCGGTGTAGGCTGCTCTGTAATCAAAGGATCGTGGTCACCAGCCTTAGCTGGCACGCCACCTTTCGGAGTCACATCTTGAACGGACAGTCCCTTCCCATCAACATTGTAGGCTCCTTCATACTGGTTGGCTGCTGTCGCTCCGCCCCAAAGAAAATTTTCTGGAAATTTACCCATTTATATTTTCCTACTTTCGTTTTTATTCTAATTATATTATAATAGTTGTCAAATATATTTTCCAACACAATCATCTTAAAAAATGATACTATTCCACGAAAGAGTGATAACATGATTGATTTAGGGCAACTGCATAAAAATACCGTCTATAAAAACCAAGGCACTCCGTACTCTCTGACGCGGACAATTACTGAAAACGGCCATCCTGATATTCTTTTCCACTGGCATACAGATGTTGAGATTATTTATGTCCACGAAGGAAGCGCCCAATTTCACATTGACTATCATTATTTCAATAGTCAAAAAGGTGATATTATCCTGATTCGTCCCAATGCTCTCCACTCGATCCACCCGATTGACAATCAGCGACATTATATGGATGCGATTAACTTTCACTTGGATTTGATGGGCTATTCGGCCATGGATCATGCCAGCATTCACTACCTACAGCCTCTATACAATGGCCAGCTAGACTTTGTCCATGTGATCAAGCCTAGTGACCAAGCCTATGAGCAAATTCGCAAGTGTCTGCTGGACACCATGGAAACGGGCTATTTCCAAAAGAAATACTATGAATTTCAGCTCAAGGCCCAGCTCAACCAGCTTTTTTACCTGCTCTTTGAGAACGACTATATCGTCTCCAAGGAGCTGTCTGCTGAGGGCTACCGCAAGGAGGAGAAAATCCGCTCCATCATTGACTACATCAATGAGCATTATCAGGAAGAGCTCACTATTGATCAGCTGTCTGGCATCTGCGGCTACAGTCCCACGCATTTCATGAATTTCTTCAAAAAACATTTGGGTGTTTCCTGCATTGAATATCTGATTCAATTTCGCCTGCGCAAGGCTGCCGAACTCCTCCAGCACTCCACTCTGTCGGTTCTGGAAATCTCCAGTCAGTCTGGCTTTAACAACCTCTCCAATTTCAATCGTCAATTTAAAAAATACTACCAAATGACCCCCAGTCAATATCGGAAAAAATGAGATTGCTAAGTTTGCTTAAACAGTCTGCATTAGAAAACAGAATTGAATCATAATTTTTTAACCAAAAACGAATGTTCCTTCTTCCATCAACATCTGAAGAAGTGAAGCATTCGTTTTTGGTTTATTTTGAATTCTTTGAGTTTTACTTTTCAGCAGCTATGTCATCCCAGAGTCTTTTCTAGGTTATTTCCAGTTCAGATGCACATGCTCATTCATTTCTTGATAAGATGTGTCAACCCGATCTTTGGTTGCCTGATCTAGCTGATCCCGATATTTTCCGCCCTCAATGAAATCTTCTAAAATAAGGGTTTGATAGGTGTAAAGCGGGTATCCTTCTGGGGAGTAAGTTCCCTTTTCCACACGGCTGACCCAGCTTGGATGCGCCTGAGCTGTTTTAATAATGGTTCCCTTATCCGTCTTTTCAATGGTAACATCCATCAGCACGCCACGCTCCGTCCATTGGGCAGTCTCCACTCCAGCCATGGTTTCAATCCGCTGGTTAGAGATGAAATTCCCCATGGAGTAGATAATCAACTTCTTCTGACCGTCTTTTTCAAGGACTTCGGAGGGTTGGACCACGTGCGGGTGCCCACCAAAAATGATGTCCGCTCCCCAGTCTACCATTTTGTGATAAAGGTTTACCTGTTCCTCATTCGGCTCCAGCTGATACTCGACTCCCGTCTGCGGCATAACTACCGTAATATCCGCTTCTTTTTCTGCTCGCTCAATTTCAGCCTTCATCTTGTCTTCATCAAAGGTTGATAGATGCTTGTCAATCTCCTCCTGGCTAAGATTGGACTCCAAGCCGTTAAAACCATAGGAATAGGCCAGAATAGCAATCTTGATGCCTTTTACTTCTTTGATGAGGAGCGGAGATTTGGCACGGTCTTCATGAGTGTAGACACCAACTGGAGTAATTCCTTGATTTTCAAAAGCCTTGACAGTTGTGAACACTCCTTCGAGACCAGAATCCAAGATATGATTGTGGGCCAGATCTACTACTTGATAACCAGCATCTTTGATGGCTGAAACAACGGCTTCTGGAGCGTTGAAAAGCGGATAGCCCCCTAAAGGATAGTCCGGCCGAATGGTCCCTTCAAAATCCCCCAAAACCAAGTCTCCCTGATGGAGCCATTCCTTGACATACTGGTAATTTTCCGAAAAATCATAGCTCCCATCTTCCTTTTGAGCGCTCATATAGAGGCCGTCATGATATAAAAGATCCCCATTAGCCATAATACGAACGCTTTTTGAGTCCGTCTTTTGCCCTGCTATCGAAGAGGAATTTGGCTCATTTTTAGCAGTATTCCTGTCGCTCTGTTTATTCATTCCTATCATATTTTGAAAGAATAAAATAGCACTCGCTGATACCAACACCGTTCCCAGCAGGGCAAGGATAAATCCACGGTTGCTTCTCACAGATTTTTTTCTTTTTTCAGTTCTTTTCTCCATTTTTGTCAGCCTTATATTTATATTAGCGGGTAGCTTCCGCCAGTATAAACCCTTTCTTAATTATTTTATAGA
>NZ_JPEN01000002.1 GCF_000767835.1 Streptococcus sinensis
GCAGGTCAATCTACGCGACCACAAGTATTCCACAGGTGAATACAACATCCACCTCTACTATGTCCAGAATGATGGTCGTATGGTCGGCGTTGGTGGCACCAAGACGACAGCAAATATAGATGCAGAAAATATCAAGCCAATAGGAAAAATTACCATTCAAAACAACAATCCTCGGCTAGGTACTTTTGAAGTGGTAGTGTCCAATATATTTAACCCCAAAGGAGTCAAGGCAGTTTATTTACCAACTTGGTCTAGTGTCAATGGGCAGGATGATATCGTTTGGTATCAAGCTCAAAAACAAGCAGATGGTAGTTATAAAGCCTTGGTACGGGCCTCAAATCATAAATATTCAACGGGTGAATATATTGTCCATTTATATTATAACCAAAATGATGGCAGCTTAGTAGGAGTTGGTGGTACGACTACGACAGTCAATAGGGGGCTTTATAGTACGCCGTATTATTCCCAACGTGATCCTCGATGGGCTGGCCGAGTCTACGGGAATTATAATTTGAATGCTACTGGCTGTGTTCCGACCACTTTGGCAATGGCTATCTCTGGCATTACTGGTCAAACTGTTTTACCGACAACTGTAGCAGATTTCCTGTATCATAATACAGATTCCTTTAACAAAAATGGCCTATTCGGAACTTCAAGTCGAGGAATTATCCAAGCGGCTCAGAACTGGGGACTGACAACGGATATTTTATCCTCATCAGCCGCAGTTAAACAATCTTTGGCGATTGGGCATCATGTGTTAGCAGCTGTTGGTAGTAGTGTTTTTGCAAACTACCCAGTCACCCATGAGTTGGTCATGAGAGGTTATCAAAACGGACAAACACAGGTGTTTGATCCTTACAATGCCAATAATAATGGCTGGTACTCAGTTGATTATCTTTTTGGTGTAAAAAGTGGTGCTCCAGAAGATAACACGGAAGGTTCACCGTTTATTACCGTGAGATCTTAGATGTTGGCCTAGTTCAAAACAATGAAGAGCTGGATTTCTATCCCAGCTCTTTTTGGTATTTTCACAGAGCAGAGATTTGTAGAAAATAAAAAATATCTGGTAGAATTGTCAGAATTGTGATACAATAAGTCAGTTCACATGAAAAGGAGAGGTCAAATGATTGAAAATGACAGGAAAAAATTTGAAACAAAAACCAAAAATGGGATGAAACGTGGATTGCAGAATCGACATGTTCAGATTATTGCCATAGCTGGGACCATTGGTACAGGGCTCTTTTTGGGAGCTGGGCGCTCGATTAGTCTGACTGGTCCGTCCATCATCTTGATTTATATGCTAACGGGGATGTTCATGTATCTGATGATGCGGGCTATCGGAGAAATGCTTTATTACGACCCTGATCAGCATACTTTTATTAACTTTATTACGAAATATTTGGGAACTGGCTGGGGTTATTTTTCAGGCTGGTCCTACTGGATTTCTCT
Source organism: Streptococcus sinensis (assembly GCF_000767835.1). Taxonomy (GTDB): domain Bacteria; phylum Bacillota; class Bacilli; order Lactobacillales; family Streptococcaceae; genus Streptococcus; species Streptococcus sinensis. The sequence continues at coordinate 1,450 of NZ_JPEN01000002.1, forward strand.
GATTTTTATTGGAATGGCTGAGATTACGGCTGTTGCCCAGTATGTGCAGTACTGGTTTCCTGACTGGCCAGCTTGGCTGATTCAGCTCGTCTTTCTAGCCCTTCTTAGTTTGGTCAATCTGATAGCGGTTCGAGTTTTCGGCGAGGTTGAATTTTGGTTTGCTATGATAAAGATTGTAGCCATTATGGCCTTGATTGCAACAGCTATTTTTATGATGCTGACAGGATTTGAAACACCGCACGGAGTAGCCAGTCTTGGGAATATCAGCCAAGATTTTCAGCTTTTTCCTAATGGCTTTATGAACTTTATTATGGCTTTCCAGATGGTTTTCTTTGCCTATCAGGCTATTGAATTTATCGGTATTACCACTTCTGAAACGGAAAATCCGCGAGCGGTGCTGCCAAAAGCAATCAAAGAAATTCCTTTGCGGATTATCTTGTTTTACGGAGGCTCTCTCCTTGCCATTATGGCTATTATTCCTTGGAAAGAGCTGGCAACGGCTGATTCTCCCTTTGTTATCGTTTTTAAGTTGGCTGGCCTCAAGTGGGCGGCAGCATTGATTAACTTCGTAGTCCTAACTTCAGCAGCCTCGGCTCTGAATTCGACTCTTTACTCAACTGGGCGCCATTTGTATCAGATTGCTCACGATACGCCTAATCGTTTCCTAAAGAAAATAGGAGCTGGGAAGCTGTCTCGGCAAAATGTTCCACAGAATGCTATTTTGACTTCGGCGGCTGTCATTGCCTTTGCGGCCTTTATCAAGATTCTGCCGGGAGTATCGGATTCCTTTGCCTTGATTACGGCTTCCTCATCTGGTGTCTACATCGCCATCTATGGTCTGACCATGCTAGCCCACCTCAAATATCGCAAGTCACCGGAGTTTATGGCGGATGGCTATCTCATGCCGGCCTATAAGTTTCTCAATCCTTTGACCATGCTCTTCTTTGCCTTTGTCTTTGTCACTCTTTTCTTACAAGAGTCAACGGTTGTAGGAGCAATCGGATCTGCCGTCTGGATTGTTGCGTTTGGCCTGTATAGCCAACTCAAGTTTCCAATTAAGAAAACAAAATGAATGATAGAGCTGATTTTTCAGCTCTTTTTCTATTTTTAGTCTAATGCTTTTTGTCATTTGTGTTATAATAAATACAATTATACATACTCAAAATTTAAATGTGACTTTGAAGAGTTGAAATTAACTTTCAATCAAATTCTTTTTGATACTTTCCCTTGTCATCAAGACAAGGCTAGTTCAAAATTCCTAAGCTTCTGAAAAGTTGTAGTTCATTGTTGCAAGATATATTGCCGATGCTGTCTAGTTTGAAAGATGCTTGTTTTGAGCTTTCCTTGTATCTGACTTCGTTAGCTATTTGCAAGCTCAAAGAGCTTTTGGGACGATTGGAATTAGCCATCGTGACGGGGATGGAACCACGAATCACAAATCTTTGATTTTCTGATCTCTTGCCTAGTTTTCTATGGAACTTTGAGTCTTTAGCCTTCAGGATAAGTCAGGAAGTATCTGGACGGCACCGCCACTAGAAAGCGATTAAAAAGAAAGGTTTCATGTTGATTTTGAGCCAGTATAAAAGGATAGAGGAGTAAGGAACATGTACCCAGATGATAGTTTAACTTTACACACTGATTTATATCAAATCAATATGATGCAGGTTTATTTTAATAAAAATATTCATAATAAACGTGCTGTTTTTGAGGTCTTTTTCCGCAAGAATCCTTTTAATAATGGCTATGCGGTTTTTGCGGGCTTAGAGAGGATTGTGGCTTATCTGAATGATTTGAAATTTAGCCAGACGGATTTGGACTATTTAGAGTCATTGGGTTATAATGGAGCATTTTTAGATTATTTACGGAATTTGAAGATGCAACTGACAGTTCGTTCTGCCCAAGAAGGTGATTTGGTGTTTGCCAATGAGCCGATCGTTCAGGTAGAAGGCCCGCTGGCACAATGTCAGTTGGTAGAAACTGCGATTTTAAATATCGTTAATTTCCAAACCTTGATTGCCACTAAGGCAGCTCGCATTCGCTCTGTGATCGAAGATGAGCCACTGATGGAGTTTGGTACCCGTCGTGCTCAGGAAATGGATGCAGCGATTTGGGGAACACGGGCAGCCGTTATTGGCGGAGCCAATGGCACCAGCAATGTTCGGGCAGGGAAGCTCTTTGATATTCCTGTTTTGGGAACGCATGCCCATGCACTTGTGCAGGTTTATGGTAATGATTATGAGGCTTTTAAGGCTTATGCAAGCACTCATCGGGACTGTGTGTTCTTAGTAGACACCTACGATACACTTCGGATCGGGGTTCCTATGGCCATTCGCGTAGCGCGTGAATTGGGCGATAAAATTAATTTCCTAGGTGTGCGGATTGACTCTGGAGACTTGGCCTATATTTCTAAAAAAGTTCGCCAGCAATTGGATGAAGCGGGCTTCCCAGATGCTAAAATTTATGCTTCCAATGATTTGGATGAGAATACCATCCTCAATTTGAAAATGCAAAAGGCCAAGATTGATGTCTGGGGTGTGGGAACCAAGCTGATAACTGCCTACGATCAGCCAGCTCTGGGTGCGGTTTACAAAATTGTAGCGATTGAAGATGAGAATGGGCACTTGCGTAACACCATCAAGCTCTCCAACAATGCTGAAAAGGTTTCGACTCCGGGCAAGAAGCAGGTTTGGCGGATTACCAGCCGTGAAAAAGGCAAGTCTGAGGGCGACTACATCACTTATGATGGAGTTGACGTCACCCATCTGGCAGAGCTGGAGATGTTCCATCCGACTTATACTTATATCAATAAGACAGTCAAGAATTTTGATGCGGTGCCGCTCTTGGTGGATATTTATAAAGAAGGCCAGCTCGTTTATGATTTGCCGACTCTGTCTGAGATTCAGGACTATGCCCGCCGAGAATTTGACAAACTCTGGGACGAGTACAAGCGGGTCCTCAATCCACAAGATTATCCGGTCGATTTGGCGCGTGATATTTGGCAGGATAAGATGGACTTGATTGACCAGATGCGCAAGAAAGCCTACCAGATAGGAGCAGAAAAATGAGCCTACAAGAAGAAATCATCCGTCAACTAGGCGTCAAGCCCGTCATTGACCCAGAGGAAGAAATCCGCAAGACAGTGGACTTTCTCAAGGCCTATCTGAGAAAACATCCTTTCTTGAAAAGTTATGTTCTGGGCATTTCTGGTGGTCAAGACTCAACCTTGGCTGGTCGTTTAGCCCAGCTAGCCGTAGAAGAGATGCGGGCAGAGACAGGAGATGATAGCTATCGCTTTATCGCTGTCCGCCTGCCTTACGGTGTCCAGGCAGATGAAGATGATGCGCAAAAGGCTCTGGCTTTTATCCAGCCTGATGTCAGTTTGACAGTCAATATCAAGGAATCTGCTGATGTTATGACAAAGGCTGTGGAGGCAACGGGTGCCAAAGTCTCTGATTTTAACAAGGGTAATATCAAGGCACGTAGCCGCATGATTGCCCAGTATGCTTTGGCTGGTTCATATAGCGGAGCTGTCATTGGGACCGACCATGCAGCAGAGAATATCACAGCCTTTTTCACCAAGTTTGGGGATGGCGGAGCAGATATTGTGCCCCTCTATCGTCTCAATAAGCGTCAAGGCAAGCAGCTTTTGGCCGCCTTAGGAGCGAATCCGGCTCTCTATGAAAAGGTGCCGACGGCTGACTTGGAAGAAGAAAAACCTGGAATTGCTGATGAAGTCGCTCTGGGCGTGACCTATAATGAAATTGACGATTATCTCGAAGGTAAGTCCGTTTCCGCTCAAGCTCAAGAAACTATCGAGTCTTGGTGGCATAAAGGCCAGCACAAACGCCATTTGCCGATTACGATTTTTGATGAATTTTGGAAGTGAAAAGCTCTAGTGAATCTTTTTAACCCCGGCTAGGAAGCGAGAAAGCAATGAAAAAGGTAGGTACACAGTCCATCGAAACGAAACGTCTTTTGCTAAGACCTTTTGTAGCATCTGACTATCAAGCTATGTACGACAACTGGGCTTCCCGCCCTGATAATCTGTTGCATGTGACATGGGATGCTTACGAGAGTCCCGATATGGCCAAACAATCAATTGCTTGCTGGGCTGAGAATTACCAAAACTTGGATTTTTACAAATGGGCAATCTGCCTGAAAGAAAATCCTAAGCACGTGATTGGTGACATCAGTGTGGTAGACAGGGATGAGACCGTCAATGCTTGCGAGGTCGGTTATATTTTGAGTCAAGACTACTGGGGAAAAGGACTGATGACCGAAGCTCTAAAGGCCGTTTTGAACTATCTCTTGCTGGAAGCAGGTTTCAATCGTGTGAGGGCTGATTTTGTAACAGCTAATCCAGCTTCTGGCCGTGTTATGGCCAAAGCTGGCATGCGTTACGAAGGAACCTTTCGTCAAGCTGTCTTTCATAAGGGAGAAGTCAAAGATTTTTCTGTCTATGGAATCCTAAAATCAGATTTGCAAAGAAAAAGTTAGGCGCGCTTAACTTTTTCTTTGCAGGAATTTTTAAAAGGTCTATAATAGTCTATAGAAAAAAGAGGAATTTATGCATTCATTAAAACAAGATTTTACAGATAAGCTTTTTGCGGACTATGAGGCTAATGCTAAATATGCCGCTATGGAAAACGCCATTAGTCACAATGGTCTCTTGACTTCTTTGGAAAAACGGACTGCTGCCGTAGAAAATGCACCTGTTTTCTCACTGGATCTCACCAAAGACAAGGTCAGCGACCAGAAGGCTTCTGGCCGCTGCTGGATGTTTGCAGCTCTTAATACCTTCCGCCACAAGATGATTGCTGGCTTCCAGCTGGAAGATTTTGAGCTATCCCAAGCTCATACCTTCTTTTGGGATAAATATGAAAAGTCCAACTGGTTCTTGGAGCAGGTTTTGGCAACGGCTGACCAAGAACTAACCAGCCGCAAGGTCAAATTCCTCTTAGATACGCCTCAACAGGATGGCGGTCAGTGGGATATGGTTGTGGCTCTTTTTGAGAAATACGGGGTCGTGCCCAAGTCAGTTTATCCGGAGTCCATTTCTTCTAGCAATAGCCGAGAGTTCAATCAGTTGCTCAATAAACTCTTGCGTCAGGATGCTCAAATCTTGCGTGAGCTGGCTCTGCATGGTGCAGATGAAGCTAGTCTACAAGCCAAGAAAGAATCTTTACTACAGGAAATTTTCAACTTCCTAGCGATGTCGCTGGGCTTACCTCCTCGGAAGTTTGACTTTGCTTATCGGGACAAGGACGGCAACTACCATAGTGAAGCTGATTTGACTCCGCAGGCCTTTTACCAAAAATATGTAGACCTCAAGCTGGATGACTATGTGTCAATTATCAATGCGCCAACAGCTGATAAACCTTATGGCAAGTCTTACACGGTCGAAATGTTGGGCAATGTAGTCGGCAGTAAACCTGTTCGCTATTTGAATGTAGAAATGAAGCGTCTCAAGGAATTGGCTATTGCACAGATGCAGGCTGGTGAGACTGTTTGGTTTGGCTCTGATGTGGGTCAATCCAGTAATCGCAAGGCAGGAATCATGGAGGAAGGTATGCATGATTTGACTGCCAGCATGGATATTCAGTTGACCCAAGATAAGGCAGGCCGTCTTGATTACAGCGAGAGCCTTATGACCCATGCTATGGTACTGGCTGGAGTGGATTTGGATGAAAAGGGTCAAGCCAAAAAATGGAAGGTGGAAAATTCTTGGGGAGACAAGGTTGGAGATAAGGGCTACTTTGTCGCCAGCGATGCTTGGATGGATGAGTACACTTACCAAATCGTAGTCAGAAAAGACTTCTTGACACCAGAAGAACTGGCAGCCTACAATGCTGAACCAATTGTCCTAGCACCATGGGATCCAATGGGAGCTTTGGCAAGTAAGTAGATTTTTTTACTCCTTTCAAATTAAAGCATTGTTTTCTCTATTTTATATACGAGAATTCAATTCTTATTTACATGCTAGAGTTATGAGCAATCAGTTATCAATAGGCTTGTTTTCTACTGGATGACAGTTGTTTTAAACTTTGATATAAACAAAAAGAGTCTGGGACAATAGTCCCTTTGCTACAAAAAAAGCAACGGATTTGCCGTTGCTTTT
>NZ_JPEN01000040.1 GCF_000767835.1 Streptococcus sinensis
ATATCTGTAAAAAATAATTGATATTTTAAAAAATTATTCTTGACTTTTTACATAGAATGCCTTATATCTATTATCTCGCTTGAATGAGTATCAAACCGCATCCAACTTAGATAATACACTTAATAAAGGGAGGAAATTTCCATGTCAATCGAAGAAAAATTCAACCAAGCTAAAGGTTCTATCAAAGAAGGTTTCGGTAAACTTACTGGCGACACAAAAACTCAAGCAGAAGGAACTGCTGAAAAAGTAGCTTCAAAAGCGAAAGAAGTTGCTGAAGACGCAAAAGGCGCTGTTGAAGGTGCTATCGCAGGCGTTAAAAACATTATCAAAAAAGACGGAGAATAATCATCGTCTGTCGTTCTTATAAAAAACACTCTTATCCTATGCTTTTAGCAGAACTAGGGATGAGGGTGTTTTTCTATATTGCTAAGGCATTGACTTTTCAGGAGAGAATAAAAGCATATCATGAATGTCAAATTGAGACTTTTTCTAAAATCCTTTTATAAACAGGAGCCATGTTAGCCAAACAAGCTGGAGTTTCACTACAGCCTGTTTCTGAAGCCTTAACTCATAGTGATAAACAGGTAACAAAAGTATATGTAATTACAGCTGATTCGCTAATCAAACAGTTGGTGAAAATTCTTGAATGTCCGCAAAGATTAATGAGTCCATTGACCCTGTCACTAAACTGAAAATGTTGATGTTATAGATTCGTTATCTCAAATATTTCTGTATGAATCCACTCATTATTCATTTGTAAGTCATTTTCTATGATCCTACTAAAGGTGAAACCATTTTTTAAAAGCACTCTCTTAGAGGCCAGATTATCCATTGCCGTTCCTGCAATGATTCTATTTAAACCATAAATCGTGAAGGCTTTGTCTAAAACAAGTTTAACCCCTTCGCTTGCATAGCCTAAATTAGTAACATTTTCTCCAATCCTATATCCAAGTTCTGCTGTTTTTCTATCGCTTTCTAAAACACTTAAATTGATTCTTCCGACCATCATGCCTTGCGAATCTCTAATAAGATGCATGTAGGCGTCATGATTTTCTTGTTCCGTTAACAATTCCCTTGTAATTTCTTTAAAACCTTCTGAATCAAAATAGTTAGCTGGTCTGGGAGGTAAATTTCGCTCAAAATACTCCCGATTTTCTTTTTCAAAAGAATAGACATCTAGACTATTTTCTTCAGACAACAACTCTAAACCTATTCTGTTCATCGCCCTCAATCCTTGTCTGCTTCATTTTCTTTTACGAGATCTTTTTGTGAATCTTTTTCAGAGAGTTTTTGATCGATATACTTGTTAATGATTTCATAAAATTCCTTGGTCGTCTCACTATCTAATTTTGTCGAATTATGGACTTGATTGACTTTCAATTGAACAGATTGAATACCGTAAGAGGCTTGTTTTTGGTGGATCGTTTCTAATTCTTCTTCTGAAATCAGATCTCCAACAACTGTCAAGACCAATTCATTGTTCCTTGACTTGTAGACTTGATTAATGACCGTATAATTGGCGAACTCTTTTGCTACAAACTGTTTGATCCCTTCTTTTCGCGCTTGTTCTATCGTCAGAGTAACTGCCGAATAGCTGGCTGGAAGAACCAATATTGCTATCAAAGAAAGTAAAACCACTCTCATTTTTATGTTCAATTCTTTAAATGAAGATAAGGGAGATTTTCTCATCAAAATTCTTGTCCCAATAATATTGGCAAGCATAATAAAAACACAATTGATTAAAAAGAGGTAGAAAGCTCCAAATAAAAAGCGGAAGTTCCCATTAGCCAAACCATAACCTGCTGTACAAATCGGCGGCATAAGAGCTGTAGCAATGGCTACTCCTGGCACAATATTGTTTGCTTCTTTTTTCCTTGAACCGATCACACCAGCAATTCCACCAGCAATGGCAATGAGGACATCCCAAATGGTTGGAGAGGTTCGTGCGATCAACTCGCTACTTGCATAAGATAAAGGAGAAATCCAGAAATACAGAGTCGAGACAAGTAAACTGACCAATACTTGAGTAAATAAAACCTCTAGAGATTGCTTGATTAAACGCGTATCAAAAATAGCTAAACCAAATCCGAGTCCAACAATCGATGTCATAAGAGGGGAAATCAGCATGGCTCCAATAATGACAGCAGTTGAATTCATATTTAAACCTATAGAGGCAATAAAAATCGCACACATCAAAATCACTGTATCTCTTAATCGAACATGAAGATCATCATATAATTTCTCACGGTATTCACGAGTTGAATAGTTTCCAGTCATCTGTTTCTCCTTTTATTTGATTTATTTCTGTTTATCCATTGATTAGGGCAGAGTGATTTTCTGTCAAATATTACATATGTATTTAAATTTTCTTAGTTCTCACCTGTAAGTCTTTTGAAAAATATCCCTTTTTACTAGACAAATAAAAAAGTATCTATCAGTCTATCCTCCATATTATATCAAAAATTTCATGGTTTTTCCCTGAGGAAATCCATCGGTTTAAAAGATTTTTATATCCTTTCCAAGATAGAGAACAGACAAAATTTCAGTTTCCTTATTCTAAGAACAAAAGACTGCATCTCCTATAAAAGAAGATGCAGTTTCATGATTAAGCGTGATGAGTATGTTTCACAATCCATTGCTCCATTTTGATAGTTAACCAGAAGCCATAGATTCCAAACGTGATGATGGTTAGAAGAAACCACTTAATCTAGTTACCGAACAGTTGTGCTCCAGTCCCGTCAAAGTATAGACGTTGACCATCCACTACCGTGTGTTTGGTTTTCCAATTTTGCATCATGCAAACCGCCCAAGGTGTGGCAATCCCTAAGGTAAGCCCGCAAATTAGGGCTGATAACTCTGTTTGAAGCAGGTTGTTCATAGCTGTTTCAAGAGAAGATTGGAAAAATTCATCAATATCTTGCTTTTGGGTTAGGAACTTAACAATTCTGTGGTAAACTGTGTCATAGGAATAAGTCTCTTTTTAGTAATGTTTCGCAACTCTACTATAACGAATTTATTCCTTTTTGTGTTTACACAACTTATTTTACACCACCGTTTTTCATATCGTTTTTACATTATAACACAAAATAACACAAAAGACTATTAACAAAATAATATTCAAGATTAAGGTAAATTAAGGTGGATTTTGAGGTGAACTCTTCCAAAAAATACGAAAAAAGCACCCATAAGGTAAACTTTTGAGTGCTTTGAAACCTTGATATAATCGTGTTGATTAACGTTTAGAGAACTGGCTAGCTTTACGAGCTTTCTTAAGACCTGGTTTCTTACGTTCTACCATACGAGCATCACGAGTAAGAAGGCCTGCGCGTTTCAATGAATCGCGGAAGTCTGGGTCTACTTGAAGAAGGGCACGAGCGATACCGTGACGGATAGCGCCTGATTGACCAGCGTAGCCACCACCATCAACGTTTACGAAAACGTCGTACTGACCAACAGTTGAAGTAACTGCGAATGGTTGGTTGATAACCAAACGAAGGTCAGCGTGTGGGATGTACTCTTCAACATCTTTTTTGTTTACAGTGATTTTACCAGTTCCTGGAACAAGGCGAACGCGTGCAACAGCGTTTTTACGACGTCCAGTACCTGCATATTGTGCTTGTGACATACTTTATTGTTCCTTTCCTTAGATAAGTCCTGAAATATCAAGAACTTCTGGTTGTTGTGCAGCGTGAGTGTGCTCAGCGCCTACAAATACTTTCAACTTCATACCTTGAGCACGGCCAAGAGTATTGTGCGGAAGCATACCTTTAACAGATTTTTCAATCAAACGAACAGCGTTCTTAGAGCGAAGCTCACCTGCTGAGATTTGTTTCAATCCACCTGGGTACATAGAGTGAGTGTAGTAGATCTTATCAGTTGCTTTTTTACCAGTCAGTTTTACTTTTTCAGCGTTGATAACGATTACGAAGTCACCTGTATCAGTGTGAGGTGTAAAGGTTGGTTTGTTTTTTCCGCGAAGTACGCTTGCTACAACTGCAGAAAGGCGCCCAAGAGGTACATCAGTAGCGTCTACTACATACCATTTGCGTTCAACTTCACCTGGCTTAGCCATGTATGTTGTTTTGTTCATGATTTCTCCTATATGAATATCGTTTTTGTTTACAGGGCGGATGTTCCGGTCCGCGGGTTATTTGAAAGGTTCCGGGGCCTTACAAATGGGGTAAACAATACCGCCTACTATCATACCAAATTTTCTAACCAAAAGTCAATATATTTGATGCAATTATTTATAAAATAACGATTTCATTTCTATTTAGTCTGAAAGTTCACTGCCAATGCTAAAGAGTCCTAGAGTACCTGGGCCAGTATGCGTCGAAATAACCGGACCAAGAGGCAGGATAAGGACTTCTGTGACCTCCTCAGAAGCCAAAATCTGCTCCTTGACATTTTCAGCGACTTCTTTTTCGCCTGCATAAGCGATCACTACCCGCGGATTAGCAATATCTTCCAGCGTCATGCGAACTACTTCGGCCTGCGCCTTCTTCTTGCCGCGAACCTTAGCGACCGAGTCCAGAGTCCCATCTCCCTTGACAGCGATAATCGGCTTGATATTGACCAAGCTCCCCATAAGCGCAGCAGTTTTGGAAATCCGACCGCCCCGCATGAGGTGATTGAGGTCATCAACCAGAAAATATGTCTTAATCTTAGGTACCAGACTCTCAATCAAGTCTGCTGTCTGCTCCAAGGTCTGGCCTGCCGCTCTAGCTTCCGCAGCCTTCATGACCAAGAGTCCCTCTCCCATAGAAGCCGCCTTGGTATCAATAATCCGAATGACCGCATTCGGGTAGTCCTCTAGAACCATCTCCCGTGCCATAACTGCACTCTGATAGGTGCCAGATAGAGCTGAAGCAAAGGCAACATAGAGAACCGGCGTCTCTTCCTTGGCATAGCTACGAAAAACATCCTCAAACTGACCAACATTAATCTGACTGGTCGTTGGCTTACTGCCGGTCTCCATCTTAGCTAAAAGCTGGTCACTGGTCAGCTTATCTGGTCCGACAGTCTCGTAGGTCTGCCCGTCCAGTTGAATGGTTAAGCCCAAAACCTGCACATTATTTTCTTGAGCCCAGCTTTCCAACAAATCTGCCGTTGAATCGGTTAAAATTTTAAAGGTCATCTTTTTTCTCCATCATTTTTTGTAAATCGCGCAAAGATTGGCTGTCCATCGGTCGCAAGGGCGGTCTTTGCAGGTTGATTTGTCCGCTCAGCTGATTGAGGTCTGATTTGGTAACATCCACTCGCTTCTCTAGCTCTCTAGCGGAAACTCTCAAAGCCCCTTGGGCAAAGACAGTCCACTGCTCATTGAGATCACTGGTCGCAACCGACACCTGATTTTTGGGTGTATTGAGCTCAGCTGCCAAGCGCTCGATATAGTCATCCGCCGTTTTCTCCTCCTCGGTGAAAACGACCGTTACATTAAACTCCTCGTAGGTCTGCCGAACTCCCGGCATATACTGGGCATCAAAGACGCAGATAACTTCCAGTCCTTCAAAGCTGGCATAATTGCTGAGCTTCTGGAGCAGAATGGTTCGCGCGACATCTAGCTCTCCGCGGTTAAAGTAAGGACGAGTCTCCCGCCAAAAGGCCGTCATATTGTAGCCGTCCACCAGTAAGATTTTTCTTTTCATAGGCGATTACGAAAAACTTCATACATGAGAACAGCCGCTGCGACACTGGCATTGAGGCTCTGGACATGCCCATTCATAGGGATGGAAATCATCTCGTCCACCTGCTTTTTAATATTGCTTGAGATCCCCTTACCTTCGTTGCCGATAATGAGGGCCAGCTTGCCTGCTGTATTCCACTTATGAGAAGGCGTCCCCTGCATATCCGTACCGAAAATCCAGAAACCAGCTTCCTTGAGCTTGTCCAGTGTCTGGCTGAGATTGGTCACGCGGGAAATGGGAATATGCTCAATGGCACCCGTTGAAGTCTTGGCTACGACTGGTGTCACTCCAACCGCTCGATGCTTGGGAATGATGACTCCTGCCACATTGGTCGCATCAGCCGTCCGCAAGATAGAGCCTAGATTGTGCGGGTCAGTCAGCCCGTCCAAAATCAGCAAGAGAGGATTGTCTTCCTGCTCTGCTTTTTTCAAAAGTACCTCGAAGTCAGTATAGGCGAACTCCGCCACCCGCAGAACAAAGCCCTGGTGAACAGCTCCATCAGTCATTTCCTGCAAGGTCTTCTTAGGTGTCCAAGAGATGGAGACCTTTTTTTCCGCTGCTAAATCCTTAATTTTATCGACCTTTTTACCACGAAGGTCATCCTGAATATAGAGTTTATTTCCAGTGTTAGCTGCGAGAGCCTCTGTCACCGCATGCACACCGTAGACAATATCATTTTTTTCCATAGGTCTAGTATAACACAAAGGCGCAAAAAATGGCGGCCGGATTTATTCGGGCGAGACAGATTTCTGCTCTGATAAAACGCAATCAGCCAACTCCAACTTTCACCACCAGTCATGCTATAATAGAAAGAAGTCTAAAAAAGGAAACTCTTACTCATGTCTCTCCTCCAACGCACCATCAAATTGACATTGGCTACCTGCCTCGCTGCTTGGCTGGCTGATTTTTTAGGCTTGGCCTACTCGACTTCAGCCGGTATCATTGCCATCCTCAGCGTTTCCGACACCCGCCGCAGTACAGCAAAGCTGGCTGGAAACCGCTTTTTGTCCACCCTGCTGGCTCTGGCTATCGGAAGCCTGGCCTTTCACTTTCTGGGCTTCAACCTCGGAGCATTAGCCCTCTATATCGCAGTCTATGTGCCTCTGGCCTTTCGTCTAGGCTGGGAAATCGGCATCACTCCCAGCACTGTTCTAGTCACCCACCTGCTCTTAGAAAAAACCACCTCCTGGTCTCTGCTTGGAAATGAGCTAGCTCTATTTCTTATTGGAACTGGCTTTGCACTCCTTGCCAATCTCTATATGCCCTCGCGCCAGCAAGAGATTGACAGCTACCATGAACAAGTAGAAGAACAGCTGAAAAAGATTCTTCTGCGCTTTGAATATTTCTTAAAAGCTGGAGACGGTCGAAATGATGCAGCTCTAATCAAGGAGCTGGACACCATTCTGCAACAGGCCTTACAGCTGGTCTATCTGGATCACTCCAACCACCTCTTTCATCAGACCAACTACCATATTCATTATTTTGAAATGCGGCAGGCGCAAAACCGCATCCTGGAAGACATGGCCGGTAACATCAACAACTGCCAGCTGGCAGCCAGTGAGAGTTTGATTTTGGCCCGTCTTTTCTCCAAGACAGCCCAACAGCTCAGTCAAGAAAATCCTGCTCACGAGCTGGTTGAAGAAATCGAAACCTGCTTGGCTGTTTTTCGCGAACGCCCGCTCCCTAAGACCCGGCAAGAATTTGAAACCCGTGCCACGCTCCTACAACTTTTACGAGACTTGGAGACTTTTATTAAGATTAAGGTGGAATTTTATCAAAATTACCAAAAAGTACAAGCAAGTTAGCTCTGTGCTATTTCCAATAAATAATAAGAGGAGGCTGGGACAAAAGTCCTAGCCTCTCAATTGTCTTTGGATTGTCGAGCAAGACGCAGTG
>NZ_JPEN01000102.1 GCF_000767835.1 Streptococcus sinensis
TCCCGTATTGCGGTCCTTGATATTGATAACCGTCTGGATATTCTCAGACAGCGAGCTCATCACATCTTCCACGAAGACAAGCGAACAGCCTAGGACAGTCATTTTATTTGTTTGGGAAATCGCAGAGCAGATAAATAAGCGTAAAATAGAAAGTTTTCAAAGTACTAAAAGGAAAATGTCCTTGTCCCATTATACCAAAATAGGAGAGCGGATGGAGAAAACGAGCGTAAAAAACCACCTGAGTCATTTTCAGGTGGGTAGACAAGCGGATCGTAAAGATTCTCGCTTTCTTCATTAAAGACCAGTTTATTCAGTCGTAGCTGTTTCAGCGACTTTCGCCTCTTTCCCCTTACGGCGAGCCAAGGTATCCGCATAATGCTTCCGGCTGTTGTTGAGAACAGAGAGGAAACGCTTGTAGAACTCATCTTCCTTCACTTGGCTCAGAATCAACACATAGTCACTTAATTGTTGGTATGGGGTCGCTACTTCTTTACGTAGCTTCTTCACATCAAAGCTGACCGTTTGAAGATTGTCCTGAGAGCGGGACGCAAAGAGCTTCTCAAAGGCTTGATGGCTCTCCTCAAGATTTTCTACAAACTTAGAAATCGTTAGCGTTTCAATCTGAGATTTATATTTATCGGAGGCTAGTTTTTCCAGCAAACTGGAAATCAAGGCTGTTTCTTCTTCGTAGTGTTTCTTGTGGGCATCTTTGTAGGTGTCAAACAGTAATTTCAAATTGATATAGGCTGTCTTTTCGGCTTCTCGCTTGCTTGCTCGGTAAGGCTTGATAGAATCCCGAAGTGCTTGCAAGTCCGCATCTCGCAAGTCGTCTGCTTCGTTTAATAACCCTGATTTCTCATTGGCACGAATGTGACCCAGCGAAGCTTGATAGGCAGGTAAGGCTGCTTGGATCTTCTCAACTAAGGTTGTCAGAACTTCTTCCTTTTTAATGTCCAAGTTTTCTTTCTTCAAATCATCCAGAAAGCGCGCAATGAACTGGGAGAATTCTGCGTGGCGAAGATTGCTATGTTTTATAGCTACAATTTTTTCTGTTTTCATAAACACCTCTTTTTTTTTATTGTTCTCGTCACCGAGGATGACGGGGGACACGACTTTATTTCATCTTATCAGCGTGGATGATGAAGCGAATCACGTTAGCTTCAAACTGTCAGCGAAGATGATGAAGCAAAACGCTTTGACTTCAGACTGTCAGCGCAGATGACGAAGTAAATCACATTGACTTCAGGCTGTCAGCGAAGATGACTAAGTGAATCTCATTAGCGTCAGCTCGTCAGCACGGATGACAAGAAAAAAGTCGCTTAATATAATATAACATAGATATATTTTTTCTTCAACTAGTTCAAAAATGTAGAGCTATGAGAAGAAGAACAATAGAAAAACCACCTGAGTTAGTTTCAGGTGGTTGTGAGATTGAAGTTATACATTATGGAAAATCATTATACATCCTATTATAATTTTCAATGTTTTTCTGAGTAATATATCTTTTTCTAACCATTTCTGTATCACTCTTCCCATTCGCATACTGTTGAAGACTGCCCCCTTCTATCATATGCCCTATTTCATTATCTATTCTGCTAAACTCATCTGCTACAGAATTAAGATATTCATCAAAAGATTCAATGACAGGAACTAAATCTTTTGTTAGAGCTTTCACCGCATCTGTTGCAGAAGCCAAGTGAGTAGTTGCAGAAGACTCTATCAGACTAGAGCTCTTCTCTTCTATTCTGCCACTCATGTCCTCAAAACTGTGTTTCACACTTTTGATATGTTCTGGTAATATTCGCTTTCGTCCCATTATTCTTCCTCCGTACTGGATTTATAATATTGTAAAAACTCTTCTTCGCTTTGAACCAAATGTTCCTGTCCATCTTTCGAGCTAGTCGCTGGAATGGTGATATCCTTAAAGATATTTGTACCCTCTGGAAGAACTAGCTTTAAGAGAGAGATTTTAAAACGAACATCTTCTTTTCCAAGGAAATATAATTCAGATAACAACCCTTTACTCAATATATCAAATACCTTTGGATATTTGCTTGACAAGGATAGGTATTGGGATTTTTCTACTGGTTTTTTAAAACTGAAGTTAGATGAATCAAAAGTAAAATTTTGGCTTGAAAGTCCATCATTTTGATTGATTATATCTTCAAAAGCGTCTCTATTTTTTATTGTATTTTGAAAAACATCATAAAACTCTTTGCCTGGCTTTCCAGACGGTGTTTCAGATAAAATTTTTCCACTCGTCAAATCAATTATACCTATAAAAGTTTTAGCACTTGGTTCACTATTCACAGCCATTTTTATGGGTAAATAATCTTTTTCATTCTCAGATTGTAATAATTTTGATGATTCAGCAACTCCAATTGGAATATAATCCTTATTATATTCCCTCACCATCTTAAATACATCATAAGTTTTTTGTTTGATTGTCCCATCTTTCGTATCATAGACGTCTAACAACCAGTACTCTCCCTGCTCTGGAATATTACTTTTCAAATATGGAACCGCATCTTCTTCAAGGATCCAATACTTATACGTGGCTGATTTTAATTTGTAACTCTGGCGAACAATAAAATGTTCCCCATTGGTCGCTGTTTTACGATTGTTTACATTGATACCTGAATCATATTTTTTAGCTTCTTCTGCCTCCTTTAATTCTGACTCATTATCCCAATCAATCGCTACTGCCTTGTTATCATCCATAAATTCATAACTTGCAATTTTAGCCCTTGGACTCCACATAACAAACTGAGTAAGTTCATGCCTACGATATGCCTGATAAGCAAAGTAAAGTCCTATAACAGTGAGTGCAAGAAACATGACTTGAACTAATTTTGATTTCATTATTTTTATCATTATTTCCCCTCATCAGTGATTCGTATTGATATTCCGATTATATTTTGCCTTCAAATAGTCAAAATATTTTGCACCATCATCTTTATCGTATTCATTTGCCTGAAGGATATCATATTGTTTGACACCACGTTGAAGTTCCTCAAGCTGTTTTCTATCCATTTTTTCAAATTTCAAATCTGAGTTGTTACCGACTAGATAATTGCTAATTTCTTGGCTAATGCCTATTTTATCTAGCTCTCTTTTAAAATCTTCTGTACTTTTTCCTTCTTTTTCAAAGAACAATTTCATTCCATACTTATCCATCTCTGCGATTCGTTGAGAAACTTCAAAACGATAATAACTCGTATCGGAAACAATTCTTTGATTACTGCCGTCAGATGGTGTTCCACCTTCAAATACCCAGCCACCTTTACCAAACATTTCTCTTTTTAGTTTAGCTACTTGTTCCAATTCCTCAGTTGAGACCTTTTTCCAGTTTTCAAAACCGTTTACAACTGATTTTACAACTGAGGCGGCCTTTTTTCTCATTTTGTTATCATTTTCTTCAATTTCATCAATTGCATCAATTGCACCATGAGCCTCTGCACTTACTAATTTTAACAACTTGAAGGCTGTTTCATACTTTGAAAATTTTGCAAATCCACTCCCAACATCTCGAAGTGTTTCAAATACAATTTCTTTCCTTTTTTGATCTAACTCTTCTAAACGATGTGTAATTTCCTCTTTATTCAACTCAGAGGAATTCACTTTGAAATCACTACTATATTCCTGAGTGGTAGCCTTAAATCCTTCCACTTTATAACCGGATGCTTGTCCAATCACCCTAAAAATAGTTCTTCCATCAGAATTAAACTCAAAACTAATCTGCTGTGGATCGGCTACTGAAAGATTCGAGCCATTTGGTTTGAATGTCTTCTTTCCAAATTTAATAGAGTACAATCCCCTATTAATACCGATTACTTCATTTATGGCATTCTCTTTGATAAATTCTGCCTTCATTTTACTATAGTCGTGACCTACTTGTTCAAACTTCAAGGCCATATCAGCTTGATGGACAATGGCTAAACTCTGCCCCGAAGTCGTAAATTTATCCAACCAAGCAGAACTATCAGCCAATTCCATCTTCCCGATTGCATTATAGAACGACTGTAACTTATCTGTATTCTTATCTTTGACCCAAGTCGCCATACCATCGACCATTAAAAATACTACTGTATCTCTGACATTATTTCGATTCACTTGAGAAATTAATGCTTGGTTATCTCCATAAACTGAATCTAATGCTTTGGCCTCATCAATATTTCTTACAGCACCTAAAGGATTCATATGCAATCCTTGAGCTACCATATTGAACACGGCCTTAGGAGACAAGTTCAATGTAATTTGTGCCTGATTAACACTTCTATTTAAAGTGGTAATAGCTTCTACAATCTGCTGTAAATTTGTACTAAAAGTATCATGAGCACTCTGAAATGGTGTATGAGTATTCAAACGAGCAGTAGAAGCGTCGTCTAAGCCATTGGCCGTAGTGTTTGTAATACCTGACAAGTCAATAGATGACTCTTCTAAAGCCTTCGTCGCAGTATCTAATGCGGACTGCAATGTTTTAGCGACAGATTGTAATGTATCCTTTTGCTCCCCAGTTAGCTTATTACGAACAGAAGTATTGCCTGATTCACTAGTCCAGGCTTCTTTTGTAAATCCAACACCACTGACACTTGATTCAAAATCACTGACTACAGTTGCATATTTCGTCAAAACCTCAGGTATTTTATTAAAGACTTGACTCTGTAAATCATTGAGACTTTGCAAAAAGGCATTAATAGCTTGGCCCTCCGAACCTTCAATCTGAGTATTGAAGGTTCGAGCAGTGTCATCCGTTGCGGTACTTAAATTCTGTGAAAATTTCTTAATAGACTGACTATATTGAGCTATGCCTGGTAGGTCGTGAACTTTTATAACATCATCACTCATGAATTAATCCTCCTCTGTATTTGCAATCTCATAGCTAAGAGCATTCATCCCAAATCGTAGGCCTGCTGCCTCTGATTTTAACTCATCTATTTTTATAGTCAATTTTGATAAGGTATTGGTTTTGTGTTCCTCATATTTCGTGGAAGCATCTTTTAGTAACTTCTCCTCGTTTGATGTCTCCTGCTCATAAGATGTACCTGCTAAATTATATGATGTTTTAACTGTGTCATAATCAGTTAACTCATAAGTAATCTCTGTAGAAACACCTGAAAGTGTACTCTTTACACTTTCTAACTCCAAAATATTTGCAGTGACTGTACTAAAGTCTTTTGATAACTTATGTAACTGAGCTTGTAATGCTGCTCTTCCCATTTCTTCCCCCTTACATCATTAATACTTTTATTTTACTTGCACGACCATCAGCTATATAGTAATGGACTTGTTCTGCTAGCGGTTCTTCTTTCAGTGGTCTGCTGTTAACGGTCACAACAGCTTGATCGTTAATGCGCATGGACAGTATCGCTTGTCTATAGGTCTTGATAACTTTTGATACACTGTCAATCTGCTTAATCAGTTGACTGCTACTGATAGCTACTGTACTATAGCCGGCTCTTGGTCCCTTCTCCAAGACAAAGAGAAGAGAAGACAAGTCATCTAAGCTCATATCCTCTACCAACTCCAACTGATTATAGAGGATAACAGTAGCCTCATGCTGGCTCTTACGTTTCTCCAAGCGCTCTTTAATTCTCGATTCCATAGTCGCAATACCCACTTGATATTCTTCTGGTTTATCTAGAATAGTCACTCCCTTCATTTCAGGAAGATTGTGATACTGCGGCGCAAGGATAATAATCTTTTGTTTGCTTCGAGCAATCTGCTGAGTTAAGATAAGCATTTGCTCCTCTTTGTCTGTCAGATAAAGCAAATTACCCTTAGAGATATCCCAAATAACAGGCTCCACTGTTTCTATGTCTAGTCCTAATGGTAATACTCCTTCTCCATAAGTTGCCTGAACAGCTGGGCGATTATAGAAATCATATTCCGTCAGTTCATCTGGTACCATTGGCACCTCTTTCGGACGGATTCCCATCCAATCCTGATTGAGCTCATTCACTCTGTTACGAAGGTTATTAATGACTTGAATGTCATTCTCCCCTGAAACGGGTAGAGCCAACTGAACACTATTTAGTTCTTCGCGTTTCATCAGTGCCCGACCCTTAATGTCTTCCATCAAGTTGACCAATGGATCATTTCCGGTAACCTCTTTAATATCTTGAATGTCATTCTGCTTAAGCGTTAGTTGGTGCTTAAAGTTAGCATAGAGAATTGCTCGCAGGTTACTCTTACGACCAGCAGTGATTAAGAGATGGACTCCAACACTCAAGCCTTCACGACCAATTCGCATAAGCAGCTTAAAGAGCGATGGCTCAAACGTTTCCTCTTTCATGGACTCAAAACTATCCAACATCACCACAATCGCCGGTTCTTCCTTACCGCTAGCCTCACGATAAAGAGCGATGGTACCCACACCATACTCGGATAGAAGTTTCTTTCTGCGGTTGAGCTCGCTCTCCATAATCCGCACAAACTTGGCCACCTTCTCACTTTGATCTAAGAGAAGCGTATCCGCCACATGCGGGAGATTCGCCAGAGGCGCCAGACCATTGGTTCCAAAGTCAAGGAGATAGAGGGTCAGGTCTTTCGGACTGTGCTTTCTCGCCAAGTCCATGGCCGCACTCTGCAGGAAGGTGGTCTTCCCAGTCCCCGGACTGCCGTAAAGCAGGATGTTACCATCCCTAGTCAGGTTGATATGAGCCACTTCCTGAGCCTGTTTCTGCGGCATATCTGCCAGACCGATCAAGAGGTTCAGATCGCTTTGCCCCTTCTCCCATTCGGCTTGATAGTTGATCGGCTCTAGCTCCTCTAAGGTCAGCCGCTCTTTGAGCGGTGGCAACCAAGGCTGCGGTACAGGAGCGATCTTCTGCTTTTCAGTCAGAAGTTTGATGTTCTGCACAATCGCGTCCAGCTCTGTCGGTACTTCCTTAATCTCATCGGCCTCTTCTAAGCCAGACAGGTCTTCATTCAAAATTTCATATTGACCCAAGTCATTAATCAGATAGATAGTATGGTCTTCAATGCCCATGTCGTCCTTATCCGGTTGGTAATCCGCCCCCGACCAGGCTGACTGGAAGAGTTCATAGACTTCATTATTGCCGACCTGTAGATAGGCACGTCCCGTCTGGGTAATCTCTGCCGCATCTGGCGTGTGAAGCATTTCGTTGGAGTCAGACCGATCCGCCACCTTGAGCGCAATCTTAAAGCGCGAGTTGGACCAGATCTGGTCATCCACGACACCGGATGGTTTCTGGGTCGCAAGGATCAAGTGAATCCCAAGAGACCGCCCGACACGAGCGATGGACACCAGCTCCTTCATAAAGTCAGGCTGATTGACCTTGAGCTCCGCAAACTCATCCGAGATGAGAAAGAGATGCGGTAGGGGCTCGGTTGCCTCCCCTGTCTTAAATTTCTTTTGGTATTGATTGATATGATTGACTTCATATCGGTTGAAGATCCGCTCTCTGCGGTGGATCTCCGCATTGATAGAGACCAGAGCCCGCATGGATTGGGCTCCGTCTAAGTTGGTAATGGTTCCCAAGAGATGCGGCAAGTTCTTGAAGAGATGAGCCATTCCCCCACCCTTGTAGTCGATGAGGAGAAAAGCCACATCATGCGGATGGAAGTTGACGGCGAGGGAGAGGATATAGGACTGGATGGTCTCTGACTTCCCAGATCCCGTTGTTCCCGCAATTAGCCCGTGCGGTCCATGTGCCTTCTCATGGAGATTGAGCTGGACCAGGTCATCCTTACCACGTAGGCCAATCGGCACCGCTAAACTCTTATAAGGTGCATTCTTACCCCAGCGCTTAGGAACTTGCAGATCATCGAAGGTCTCTGCCCCATACATCTCCATAAAGGTCACCGTATCAGGGATTGAGCTCTTGAGATTTTGCAAGTGATTGAGCGGTGCCAGCGTTCGGGCAATCCGCTCCTTGTCATAGTCCTCTGGAAAGTGGTCTAAGCGGAAGTCGGTTTCCTTCAGCACCCCTTCTTCCATGACGAGT
>NZ_JPEN01000116.1 GCF_000767835.1 Streptococcus sinensis
ATAAAATAATTAAGAAAGGGTTTATACTGGCGGAAGCTACCCGCTAATATAAATATAAGGTTTTATCATGATTTGGTATATATGGATCTTGATTGGTTTGCTTGTAGTGACAAATGGACTGTTTGTGTATCAATTGTTTAAGTTGGTTGAATTAGACGCTTCCATTCGTGGAATGAAATACCCGAAATTTTGGGCTTTCTTAACAGCCGGCGGACAACGGGGCGAAGGTTTAATTCTCTATCTCTTGAAGCGGAGCAAGGCTATTTTTTCCATGACAGCTGAAGAAAAAGAAGAACTAGAAATCAGAAGAAATCGTCTGCTCTATTTACTGGGTTTAATCTTAATCTTTGCAATTTTCCTCTTTAGCAGTGTCATTGTCAGATTTTAATGGAAATTTCATTGACTTAGGAAAATAGAATCGCTCGCAAGGGCAATTCTATTTTTTGAGATTAGTAACATTGGTGTTCTGATAGTCTTGAGAAATTAGTTGAGTTTGAGTAGAAAAATAGAGCTTTTAGGGGACAGGCTATTTTAGAAGAGTATCTTTTGCAAATTTATGGGTTATATTTGTTTTAAATACTACAGATTCCTGTTTTGCAGAAGTTCTGGCGGTTTCCTGCTGTGGGCAATGAATATTATTTTTGCATTCTAAACCGATATTTGGTATAATAGATTACTGTCTTGGGGTCGTTACGGATTCGACAGGCATTATGAGGCATGTTTTGCGACTCATCTAGCGGATGTAAAACGCCAGTTAAATATAACTGCAAAAAATAACAATTCTTACGCTTTAGCTGCCTAAAAAACAGCCAGCGTGACCTGATTCGGATTGCTTGTGTCTGATGACCGGTCTTATTATGAGCAAGCTACGGTAAAATTAAGTCTAGGGATTTTACAAGAGATTGATAGACTCGCTTAGCTTGGGCTTGAGCCATGTGTCAAAGTTAGGTTAAATTAAGACATGGCCTATGGTCGTAGACAAATGTGTTGGCAGGTGTTTGGACGTGGGTTCGACTCCCACCGGCTCCATTGGGATATGTAAAAGAGGTTTTGATATATGAGCTTTTTTGAAAAAATTTTTGGTAAAAACCAAGAAAACCAGCTACAAACTGAGGAAGCTCCCGTTGTTTTAGAGGAAGTTCCAAATGAATGGGGCTCTTTTTCAACTCTTATCGATGACCAAGTAGCTAGTATCCGTTTGAATCTTGCCTTGGCTCAAGTAGCTCCCTATGCTCAGTATTCTTATGCCATGCGTTTGAAAATCGCCTTGCTGGATGTGGAATCTGAAACAAAATTTCCGACAAATGATGAATTTCTGAAGCTAAATACAATTGAAGATGAGCTGTCAGAGGCCTTATTTAACATTTCTGGAATCTATGTAGGAACTGTTATTACGGATGGACACATTGAATATTACTATTATTTAAGAGATAAGCAGAGCCATGTTGCTGCTATTTCTCGTGTGATGAAGGAGTTTCCTGATTATCAATATAGTTCGGCAACCTTGGTAGATCCTGAGTGGAATCAATATTTTGAATTTCTTTATCCAAATGAATATGAATATCAGACAATTCTGAATCAGCGCATCTGGTATGAATTAGAAAAAAGTGGCGATCATCATGATCAAATCCGTGAAATAAACCATTGGATTTGTTGCACATCTGAGGAGACGCAGGCAGAATTGATGCTAGAAGTTGAAAAGCTAGCCTATACTCTTGTTTCAATAGATAAATTACAGGATTCTACAAGACCCTATCGGATTCAGATTTCTCGTTTGGATGATACTGAGTTATCCCATCTCAATCAAAACGTTTGGGAATTAGTAGAAATTTCAAAAAAATATGGTGGAAAGTATAGCGGCTGGAGCTGTAATGTGGTATAATGGATAAAGTTTTGGGAAAGCTCGTCTTTCTCTTTTGTGGAAGATTACTCAAGAGGCTTAAGAGGCTGTGTTGGAAACGCAGTAGGCGTGTAAAAGCGTGCGTGGGTTCGAATCCCATGTCTTCCGTTTGATTTCAAGAAACGCCGTAGGGCGTTTTTTTGATAGAAGGGCAACGGAAGATTGTCCATTTGAGGATTTGAGTCAAAGATTTACAGGCCAGTAAAATGTTTTGCTAGTAGAGATTGGCTCCTTTAGCTGATGAGTTTGAATTTAATATGTCTCAAGCTGTTCCTTTTGCAGAGCTAAGAACAGCGTTCGCAGGGACTTTTAGCTCAGTCAAGGGACAAGTCTGAAGCCAAACATCTTGCTTTAAATGCGGAAAACAGAGCGCAAGTGGATGTTTTTGCAGGCTGGACTGTCAGCAGGTACATAAGACAAGGGGGTGCCAGGTATTCCTGAGCACTAGCATAAGCTGTATTATGCAGCCTTGCCTTTATCCTAGATCCAGACGGAAATAATGTAGAGGCAGTTTGTCATGCTAAAGAGTAGATGGATTCGTTTCCATCTTTTTTATTTAGGAAAAACCTTGAAATATTTCTGAAAAGGAGTAAACTGTACATAGAAAGTTTTGGAGGTTCTGCATGAAGTTATATGTTCAGTTAATGATTATTTTCTCGATTTCCATCATTGGAGAGGGGATATCAAGTTTCTTCCATCTTCCTATTCCTGGCAGTATTATCGGACTGATTTTGCTTTTTCTTGCTCTGCAATTTAAGCTGCTGCGGCTCCGCCATGTCAGTATGGTTGGCAACTTTCTGTTAGCCAATATGACCATTCTTTTTCTACCTCCGGCTGTAGGGATTATGGATAAGTTTCATGTGATTGCCCCTTATCTGCTGCCGATTATCTTGATTATTCTCGGAGCTATTGTCTTAAATGTGGCCGTCATTGCCCTCGTCGTACAATTTATCAAGCATCGTTTTGAAGGTGATTATGAGGAAGGAGGGATGGATCATGTCTAGTTTATGGAGTAACCCGTTATTTGGATTGGCCCTGTCCATTTTTGCCTACCTCATTGGGATGTTGATTTTTCGTAGATTTCCTCATCCTTTGACAACACCTCTCCTTTTAGCAGCGATTTTGGTTATCGCTTTCTTGAAATTAACAGGTATTTCCTATAAGGACTATTATGTCGGCGGAGCTTATTTAAACAACTTAATTGTCCCGTCAACGGTTGCTTTGGGGATTCCGCTTTACAAAACCTTCCATCTGATGAAGCATCATGCTCGCAGTATCCTGCTAGGAACTTTTGTGGCTGTGGTGGTCAATACGACTTTTACGGCTCTGCTTGCGAAATTCTTTGGGATGGACTTCTTTTTAGCAATTTCTCTATTTCCAAAATCTGTCACAACAGCGATGGCAGTAGGCATTACTGATAAAATGCAGGGCTTGACAACTGTCACCTTGGTGGTGGTTGTGGCGACAGGTATTTTGACAAGTGTCATGGGACCGACTATTCTTAAACTGCTAAAGATTAAGGATCCAGTAGCGATTGGCCTAGCTCTAGGGGGGACGGGCCACGCAGTTGGTACTGGAACAGCTTTTAAATATGGGCAAGTTGCAGGAGCTATGGCCGGCCTTGCAATCGGAGTGACAGGAATTATGTATGTGATTGTCAGTCCAATCGTCGCAGCCATCATTTTAAAATAAGAAAAAAACATGGAGCAGTCTTTCTTGTGAAATCTTGCTTCATGTTTTTCATTTTATCTTAGTTCATGGCTGCTAGTAGGGCATCTGCTTGGGCAGACAGCTCATCAAGCTTGTCTTCTGCGATAGTCAGTTGACCAGTTCCCCAAGCTTCTGGATTGATACCGACACCAGTAAATTGGTCAACTACATTCATGCGAATAAATGGAAGGAGGCTGCGGTAGTGTTTGAAGACTTCATCAGGTGAAGTGCCATTAGCAACGGATGAAACGGTCACAAGCTTGGCATTGAGGGCAGAAGGGCCGGTTGGGTCTGACAAATCAAGAGCGCGTGAAGTCCAGTCGAGCAAGTTTTTCACAACGCCTGGGATAGCCCAGTTGTAGACAGGTGAGAAGATCCAGATAGCATCGGCTGCAAGGATTTCTTCACGAACCTTAGCAACGGCTGCTGGTGCTGGGACTTCGAGGTCTTGGTTAAAGAATGGAACATCCTTGTAGTCCAGATAGGAAACCTCAGCCGTACCAGCCAGAGCCTTTTCTGCTTGTGCTGCCAACTGATGATTGAATGAACCTTGACGAAGTGAGCCGATAATAAATAATACTTTAGACATAGATGAGTCTCCTTGTAAATGATGCAAATCAAGAGGATGAACTCTTGTTACAATCTATGTTACAACAAATATCACTAGTTAGCAATAATTTAGCTCAACTTTTTGAACGTTTTCAAAATCCGCACTAAATCTTCTTTGTCGTTTTGGGAGAGGAGGGCAGTCATGTGGCGGATATTGGCGATGTGCTCTGGCAGGACCTTCTCGATTTTCTTCTGGCCCTGTTCGCTTAGTTGGATGAGAAAGGAGCGGCGGTCATTGGGGTCGCAGCTGCGGCTAATCCAGCCATCTCTTTCCATGTTTTTGATGACGACCGTCATATTGCCCGAAGTGGCTAACATGAGGTCAATTAAATCTTGAATCCGCAATTCTCCTTTACTATATAAGGTTTCCAAAACGGAAAATTGGGTCGGAGTCAAGTTGTGTTTTTTAAAAATTTGAGCTTCGATATTACGGATGGTTCGCTCAGCCTTGTGGAGGACAATGATCGTTTTAAGGTCAAACAGGGTTTCTTGATCTAGGTTTTCAGTTATTTTCATAGGCTCATTTTATCAATAAGGAGTAATAAATGCAAATGTGATAAAAGTCCTAGAAAAATCAGGCTATTTGTAGTATAATGATTCAGTGAAACATAAAATTAAAGAAAAGGCTGAATTTCCTATTCGGCAGTATGCTATCGGGCTTTTTCTTGTCCTAACGGCGCTTGTTTTTTCATTTTTTACAGTTTTGCATCTTGCTATGGAACCGCGGCGGTCTGCGATGGAGGGATCTATAAAAGTCGCTAAGGAATATGCGGACTTGGAAACGCTAACTAGTTTTTCTATTTACAATGGCAAAGAGTCCTACTATAGCTTGATTGGAAAAAATAGTAAAAAAGTGGAAGAAGCCGTTCTGATTTCCCAAAATTCTAACAAAATTTATGTGTATCAATTGCAAGATGGGATGAGTCAGGCGGAGGCGGAGCAGCTGGCCAAGGATAATGGAGCGACCTCTATTGATAAGACCACTTTTGGTTTCTTAGACGGCCAGCCTGTTTGGGAAATTAAGTCTGGAACCAGCTATTACAATATCGGATTTGAGAGCAAAAGTTTGCTCAGCAAGGAGGGACTATGAAACTATCCAATCGTGTTTTAAATATGGAAGAAAGTGTGACATTGGCAGCAGCCGCACGGGCTAAAGCTTTAAAGGCTGAAGGCAGGGACATCCTTTCTTTGACCTTGGGAGAGCCAGATTTTCCGACGCCTAAGAATATCCAGCAAGCAGCGATTGCAGCGATTGAAGATGGTAGAGCGAGTTTTTATACGGTCGCAAGCGGTCTTCCTGAGCTGAAAGCAGCAATTGTAAAGTATTTTGCCAAATACTATGGCTATGAGATTCAGCCAAATCAAGTGACAGTGGCAACGGGCGCTAAATTCTCCCTCTACACTTTCTTTATGAGTGTGATTGATCCAGGTGATGAAGTCATCATTCCAACGCCCTATTGGGTCAGCTATGCCGATCAGATTTTGATGGCTGAAGGACAGCCTGTTTTTGCTCAAGCGACAGAGGAAACTAACTTTAAGGTGACGGTGTCACAGCTGGAAGCGGTCCGTACTGATAAGACTAAGGTCTTAGTTCTTAACACGCCCTCCAATCCGACTGGTATGATTTATACAGCTGAGGAGCTGTTAGCTATTGGAAATTGGGCTGTAGCGCATGATATTCTGATTTTGGCAGACGATATTTATGGCCGCTTGGTCTATAATGGCAATAAATTTACGCCGATTTCTAGTCTGTCAGAGGAGATCCGCAAGCAAACAGTCGTTATCAACGGTGTTTCTAAAAGCTACTCTATGACGGGTTGGCGGATTGGTTATGCTGTAGGTGATCCAGAGATTATTTCAGCGATGAGCAAGGTTGCAGGGCAAACGACTTCTAATCCGACAGCAGTAGCTCAATATGCAGCTATTGAAGCCTTGACGGGCAGTCAGGATACGGTCGAAAATATGAGATTGGCCTTTGAAGAACGCCTGAATACCATTTACCCCTTGCTGGCTCAAGTGCCTGGCTTTGAAGTAGTTAAGCCTCAGGGAGCCTTCTATCTTTTCCCAAATGTTAAAAAAGCGATGGAAATGAAAGGCTATACCGATGTGACAGCTTTTATCACAGCGATTTTAGAAGAAGTAGGTGTGGCTCTAGTGACAGGGGCTGGTTTTGGTGCTCCAGAAAATGTCCGTCTTAGCTATGCGACTGACATGGATACCCTAAAAGAAGCGGTTCGCCGCCTTAAGGCCTTCATGGAGGGGTAAAAAATGATCGATCATTTTACCCTTAAGGTAAAGAATTTAGAAGTTTCTAAAGCTTTCTATCAAGCCACTTTAACTCCTTTAAATTATCACCTTCAATTTGATACGGGGCAGGTCGTTAGTTTCACAGAACCGCGAGATGTGGATCCAGGTGGTGATTTTTGGTTAAATGTTGGTCAACAAGAGCCGATGCATTTTGCCTTTAGTGCCCAGAATGAAAAGGAAGTGGAAGCCTTCTATCAAGCAGCTTTGGCAGCCGGTGGCAAGGACAATGGTGCTCCAGGTGAGCGCAGTCAGTATCATCCAGGTTATTACGCTGCCTACATCATTGACCCAGATGGAAATAATATCGAGGCAGTCTGCCATAAAGAATAAAAATAGAAAAGAGAGAACACGTGTCGAAAAAGTATGTAACGATTATTGATGTAAAAAATCATGTTGGTGAAGAAGTAACGATAGGTGCTTGGGTAGCCAACAAGTCAGGAAAAGGGAAAATTGCTTTCTTGCAGTTGCGCGACGGTTCTGCCTTTTTCCAAGGTGTAGCCTTCAAGCCTAACTTCATTGAAAAATTTGGTGAAGAAGAAGGATTGGAAAAGTTTGATATTATCAAACGCTTGAGCCAAGAAACTTCTGTCTATGTGACAGGGATTGTCAAGGAAGACGAGCGCTCAAAATTTGGCTACGAGCTGGACATTACAGATATCGAAATCATCGGTGAGTCAAATGACTATCCAATCACGCCCAAAGAACATGGAACGGACTTCCTCATGGACAACCGTCACTTGTGGCTGCGTTCTCGTAAGCAAGTTGCCATGATGCAAATCCGCAATGCCATTATCTACGCTACCTATGAATTCTTTGACAAGAATGGCTTTATGAAGTTTGACAGCCCAATCTTGTCAGGAAATGCAGCAGAAGACTCAACTGAACTCTTTGAAACAGACTACTTCGGAACTCCAGCATACTTGAGTCAGTCAGGTCAGCTTTATCTGGAAGCAGGTGCCATGGCTCTTGGTCGTGTCTTTGACTTCGGGCCTGTATTCCGTGCCGAAAAATCAAAAACCCGTCGTCATTTGACTGAGTTCTGGATGATGGATGCAGAGTATTCATACTTGACACATGATGAGTCGCTTGACTTGCAAGAAGCTTATGTTAAAGCCTTGATCCAAGGTGTTCTTGACCGTGCTCCTCAAGCTTTGGAAACACTGGAACGTGATGTAGAACTTTTGAAACGCTATATTGATGAGCCTTTCAAGCGTGTTAGCTATGATGAAGCGATTGACCTCTTGCAAGCCCATGAAAATGATGAGGATGCTGACTATGAGCATCTGGAACATGGAGATGACTTCGGTTCACCGCATGAAACATGGATTTCAAACCACTTTGGTGTACCAACCTTTGTCGTGAATTATCCAGCAACTATCAAAGCCTTCTACATGAAACCAGTTCCTGGAAATCCAGACCGTGTCCTTTGTGCGGACCTACTGGCACCAGAAGGCTATGGCGAAATCATCGGTGGTTCTATGCGTGAGGAAGACTACGATGCTCTTGTTGCTAAAATGAATGACCTTGGTATGGATACGACAGAATATGAATTCTACCTTGATCTTCGTAAGTATGGAACAGTTCCGCACGGCGGCTTCGGTATCGGTATCGAGCGCATGGTAACTTTTGTAGCAGGGACCAAGCATATCCGTGAAGCTATTCCATTCCCACGTATGCTGCACCGTATTAAACCGTAAAACGAATCAAACGCCCATGTGGCGTTTTTTCAAAGCACTAGAAAGAAGAGGTGGAGGTCATGTAAACAGCGGATTAACAAGTGACAAATGATAGAAATTAGAAAACACTTGTTAAAGGAGAAAATATGTTTAAAAGAAGTTATCGGAAAAATATCGGCCTGATGGCTGGCGTTGAATTTTTTGCCTTTCTAGGCATTACTAGTTTTTGGATTTTATTTCTAAGTCAAAATGGTATGTCCCTCTGGCAGATTGGGCTTTTGGAAAGTATTTTTCATGCGACTAGCGTCATTTGTGAAATTCCTTCTGGGATGTTGGCGGATCGATTTTCCTACAAGACTAATCTTTATCTGAGCCGGATAGCTGGGATTGTGTCTTCTGTTCTCATGTTGGCGGGGCAGGGGAACTTTTGGGTTTATGCACTGGCTATGGTGATTAGTGCTTGGTCCTATAATTTTGATTCGGGGACAAGTGCGGCCATGGTTTATGATTCTTCTGTAGAGGCTGGACTCAAGGAACGTTACCTGTCCATCTCCAGTTTTATGTCTGGAGTGGCTGAAGCGACCCGGTCTTTGGGAACGGTCTGGGCTGGATTTTTTGTCCATGGACAATTGCATCTGACCTACTATATCATGATTGGCACCTCTATCATCGTTCTTTTCTTGACTTGGATGTTGAAGGAGCCGAGTGTCAAAGCAGAAAAAGCTGAGCGTTTGACAATGAAAAAGATTATCTGGGCTGTCAAAGAGGAATTGCAGAGAAATCCTAGCCTTTTTATCTGGATGATTCTATCCCAAATCATCGGAACCCTCATGTGCATGTTTTATTTTTATTATCAGAATCAGCTGCCTGATTTGAAAGGTTGGCAGATCTCGGCAGTTATGCTGCTTGGCAGTGCTTTGAATATCTTGGCGGTCTATCTGGCGAGTGTGATTGGAAAGAAGTATTCTGCCCTAAAACTCTTTCCTTCAGTGGTCCTTCTAACTGGAGCAAGCTATCTGCTGTCCTATTTTGGTACGCCAATCATCTATATCTTGGTTTATCTAATCAGCAACGCTTTGTACGCTCTCTTCCAGCCGATTTTTGACAATGATTTGCAAAAGCAGCTGCCAAGTGAGGTACGGGCGACCATGCTCAGTGTCTACTCTATGATGTTCAGCCTGAGTATGATTGTCATCTTCCCTGTGACAGGCTGGTTGATTGATTACTTTGGCTTTGACTGGACTTTTATAGTTTTAGGCGGCTTCTTATTAGCAACGACACCATTTTTGCATATGGGTCTAAAGAAAATAAGCCAGAACTTACAAGAAGTCTAAGATTAATGTTCTCTTTCTGCTGGTCAGAAGGAGAATATTTTTTACCCTTTAAAAATTATGGTAAAATAAATACAGTTTAATGGAGAAGTAGGCAGTATGAAAGATTTATTGAAATATTTCAAGGGCTATATCAGGGAGTCTTTGCTAGGCCCCTTGTTCAAGCTTTTGGAGGCCAGTTTTGAACTGTTGGTTCCGATTTTGATTGCGGGGATTGTGGATGAGACTATTCCTAGACGGGACAGCTCCCATCTCTACTGGATGGTTTTTCTTTTGATGGGCTTGGCTGCGCTGGGCGTGGTGGTAGCAGTGGTGGCCCAATATTATTCGTCAAAGGCAGCAGTGGGCTTCACCCGTCAGATGACGAGTGATCTCTATCAAAAGATTCTGCGCTTGCCCAAGGCCAGTCGGGATGAGTTGACGACCTCAAGCTTGGTGACTCGGCTGACGAGCGACACCTATCAGATTCAGACGGGCATCAATCAATTTCTTCGTCTCTTTCTGCGGGCGCCTATCATCGTTTTTGGCTCCATCATCATGGCCTTTACTATCAGTCCGGACATTACCTTGTGGTTCTTGCTCATGGTGGCAATTTTAACGGCTATTATCGTTTTCATGTCTCGTCTGATAAATCCCCTCTATGCCAAAATTCGTCAGCTAACTGACCAGCTGGTCAATCTGACGCGTGAGCAGCTGCAGGGCATGCGGGTTATACGAGCTTTCGGTCAGACCCAGCGCGAGGTTCAGAGTTTTCGCAATCGCAACGAGCTCTATAAAACCTGGCAAATCAGGACGGGGGCTCTAGCTAGTCTGATTAGTCCTCTAACCTTTCTCACAGTCAATGGTACCCTGATTGCTGTGATTTGGCAGGGGAATGCTTTTATAGGCAAGGGATTGTTGACCCAGGGGATGCTAGTGGCCTTGGTCAATTATTTATTGCAAATTTTGGTGGAATTGCTCAAGCTTGCGATGCTGGTCAACTCGCTCAATCAAAGCTATATCAGTGCAGGCCGCATTAGTCAGGTCTTCGAGCAAGCAGAAGAAGATGTCCTGCAGGAATTAGTGCAGGAAACAGCTTTGCCGCATCAAGCCATCAAAGTCCAGCAAGTCAGCTTTTCTTATCCAAATGCAGCTAGTCCAGCCCTGACAGGTCTGACTTTTGATTTGAAAAGAGGTCAGACTTTGGGGGTTATTGGCGGGACAGGCTCAGGTAAGTCTACCCTAGTCCAGCTGCTGGCTCACCTCTATCCTGTGGCTACCGGTCAGTTGACCATCTTTTCCCAAGGACGCAGTCCGAAAAATCTGAAAGAATGGCGGTCTTGGATCAGTCTGGTGCCTCAGAAGGCGGAGCTTTTTCAAGGAACTGTTCGCTCCAATCTGACTTTAGGACTGTCAACCAAGCCAACAGACGCAGACTTGTGGCAGGCTTTAGAGATTGCTCAGGCGGCGGAGTTTGTCTCTCAGAAGGAAGGTGGCTTGGATGCTACTGTAGAGGCCTTTGGCCGGAATTTTTCTGGCGGTCAGCGTCAGCGTTTAACCATTGCCAGAGCTGTCTTGCGGAGGGCACCTTTCTTGGTTTTAGATGATGCGACCTCAGCTCTGGACTATTTGACAGAGGCTAGACTCTTGCAGGCTATTAAGAATGAATTGACTCAGACCAGTCTGGTCTTGATCTCTCAGCGGACCAATAGCTTGCGCTCAGCGGATCAAATTTTAGTCCTAGATAAGGGAGAACAGGTGGCTCTTGGTCGCCATGAGGAACTCTTAGCTAGCTCTGCTATTTACCGAGAAATCCATAACTCACAGCATAGTCAAGGAGAGGAGGGAAAGCATGAAGCATAAGACATCACCTAGCAGCTTGAGACGTTTGACTCGAGATTTGCTGCAGGCGCGCTGGCTCTTTCTTCTAGCTAGTCTGGGAACGGTGGCTCAAGTGGCTCTGACTGTTCTTCTTCCAGTTTTAATCGGGAATGCGGTTGATAGCGTTCTTCTTCCTCAAGCGGAGCAGCATGTGATGCCGATTTTAGGGCAGATGCTGTTGGTCATCTTAGCCAATACGCTGATTCAGTGGCTCAATCCCTTGCTCTATAATCAGCTGGTCTATCGCTATAGCCAGCAGCTTCGTCAAGGCGTCATCAAGAAAGTGCACCATTTGCCTTTGGCCTATCTGGATCGGCAGGGAACCGGCGACTTGGTTAGTCGGGTGACGACAGATTTGGAGCAACTCAGCAATGGCTTACTTATGATTTTTAATCAATTCTTTGTTGGTTTGTTGACAATTTTAGTGACCATCATTAGTATGGCCAGATTGGACTTTTTCCTCCTGCTTCTGGTCTTGCTTTTGACGCCCCTTTCTCTCTTCTTGGCTCGTTTTATAGCCAAAAAGAGTTTTAGCTTTTTCCAACGTCAGACGCAGGCGAGAGGAGCGCAGACCCAGCTGATTGAGGAAAGTCTGACCCAGGAGAGTTTGATTCAGGCTTTTAATGCTCAGGAGCAGTTTGATACAGCTTTTACTCGCAGCAATCAAATCTATGCGGACTATTCTCAGGCTGCTATTTTCTATTCTTCGACGGTTAATCCTTCAACTCGTTTTGTCAATGCCCTGATCTATGCTTTGATTGTGGGCTTTGGGGCTGTCCGAATCATTCAGGGAACAGGCTTTACGGTTGGGCAGCTGGTGACTTTCCTCAACTATGTCAACCAGTACACCAAGCCTTTCAATGATATATCATCAGTCATGTCGGAATTGCAGAGCGCTTTAGCTTGTGCGGAGCGGATATACAGCGTTTTGGACCAAGAAGAAATAGCAGAGTCAGGTCAGAAAATTCTTCAGTCTGAAGATGTAAAAGGACAGATTAGTTTTGAGCATGTGGCTTTTGGCTATGAGCCTGACAAAGAGCTGATTCAGGATTTGAATATAAGGATTCCAGCAGCTAGCAAGGTCGCCATTGTCGGGCCAACTGGTGCTGGCAAGTCAACCCTGATTAATCTCCTCATGCGTTTTTACAATGTTGATAGTGGTCTTATTTCGCTAGACGGTACTCCCATAACGCATTACACTAGAGCCTCTTATCGTCAGCAGTTTGGCATGGTACTGCAGGAGACTTGGCTTAAGACGGCGACCATTCATGACAACATAGCTTTTGGCCGGCCAGATGCCAGCCGAGAAGAGGTCATTGCAGCTGCCAAGGCGGCCAATGCTCATTTCTTTATCCAGCAACTGTCTCAGGGGTATGACACCTACCTGGCGGATGCAGGGGACTCCTTGTCTCAAGGTCAGCGGCAGCTTTTGACCATTGCGCGTGTCTTCCTTGCTGTTCCTAAAATTCTAATCTTGGATGAGGCGACATCCTCCATCGATACCCGGACAGAAATGTTGATTCAGGAGGCTTTCAGCAAGCTCATGGTGGGGCGTACTAGTTTTATCATCGCCCACCGCCTGTCCACTATTCAAAATGCTGACATCATCCTCGTTATGGTAGATGGCAATATCGTCGAACATGGTAATCATCAGGAGCTCATGGCAGCCAGAGGTGTTTATTACCAAATGCAGACGGCGCAAAGTACGATTGATAGTTGATTTTGAAAAATTCAATCAACCTTTTCAGATGAGGACTGTAAATAACTTTCAGATAGCTGATTTTTGTAAGATTTTTAAAGGCTATAAGATAATTTTTTTGTATAGGAAAGTAAGACGAATCATCAATAAGAATTAGAGAGTCAAATGAGGCTGGGACAAAAGTCCTAGCCTCTCAATTGTCTTTGGATTGTCGAGCAAGACGCAG
>NZ_JPEN01000080.1 GCF_000767835.1 Streptococcus sinensis
GTCTTATCTCATTTTTCACTTAAAGCCTTGACAGACTTGACAAATGGTAGAAAAGAGCCATAATTATTTGAGAACTAGTGTGTTGCTAGTTCTCTTTCTTTTTCTCACTTATAATAAAATTTTGCTGTAGTAATGCTTTTATAGTATAATGGTTCTATCAAGTTATCGGAGGTGGCCATGGATTTGATAAAAAAGTTTAATAAAAATTTAGATAAGATTGAAATATCCCTGATTCGTCAGTTTGACCAGTCTATTTCTACGATTCCAGGTGTTCTGCGGCTGACCTTAGGAGAGCCAGACTTTCCGACACCGGATCACATCAAGGAGGCGGCCAAGGTAGCTATTGATGCCAACCAGAGTCACTATACAGGAATGAGCGGACTTTTGGAGCTGCGACAGGCTGCGTCTGACTTTGTCAAGGAAAAATACCGTCTGTCCTACAATCCAGAGAATGAGATTTTAGTGACCATTGGAGCAACCGAGGCTCTGTCTGCGACTTTGACGGCTATCCTGGAGGAGGGGGATAAGGTCCTGCTACCAGCGCCAGCTTATCCAGGCTATGAGCCGATTGTCAATTTGGTCGGGGCAGAGATTGTCGAGATTGATACGACAGAAAATAACTTTGTTTTGACTCCTGAAATGCTAGAGCAGGCTATCTTGGAGCAGGGGGATGCGCTCAAGGCGGTTATTTTGAACTATCCGGCCAATCCGACTGGCGTGACTTATTCGCGAGAGCAGATTGAGGCTTTGGCAGCAGTATTGAGCAAGTATAAAGTATTTGTCGTTTGTGATGAGGTTTATTCTGAGTTGACTTATACGGAGCAGGGACACGTTTCTCTGGCGGAATATTTGCCTGAGCAGACCATCGTGATCAATGGCTTGTCCAAGTCTCATGCTATGACGGGCTGGCGATTGGGCTTTATCTTTGCACCGGCTGCTTTTACAGCTCAATTAATCAAGAGCCATCAGTATCTAGTGACAGCAGCCAACACCATGGCTCAATATGCAGCTATTGAGGCATTGACAGCTGGTAAAGATGATGCTCAACCGATGAAGACGGAATACATCCAGCGGCGGGATTACATTATCGAAAAAATGACGGAGCTAGGTTATCAGATTATCAAGCCAGATGGAGCTTTCTATATTTTTGCCAAAATTCCAGCAGGCTACAATCAAGATTCTTTTGCTTTTTTGCGGGATTTTGCTGAGAAGAAGGCTGTGGCCTTTATCCCAGGAGCGGCCTTTGGCCAGTATGGAGAAGGCTATATCCGCCTGTCTTATGCAGCTAGCATGGAAACCATCAAGGAAGCTCTGAAACGGCTCAAGGAGTACATGGAAGACCATGCTTAGACCGTTAACAAGCAAGAGTTTGATTCTCTATAATCGTAATTTTCGAGAAGATGATAAGCTGGTCAAGATTTTTACGGAACAGGCTGGCAAGCGAATGTTTTTCGTGAAACATGCTGGAAAATCCAAGCTGGCACCAGTCATCCAGCCTCTGACTGCGGCAGAGCTCTTGATGAAAATCAATGACGATGGGCTCAGCTATATCGAAGATTACCAAGCTGTGGAAAGTTACGGGCAAATCAAGGGCGATCTCTTTGTTATGGCTTATGCCAGCTATGTAGCAGCCTTAGCGGATACCAGCATTCAGGACAATCATCCAGACCCAGCACTCTTTGCTTTTTTGCAAAAGACACTGGATCTGATGAATCAAGGCCTGGATTATGAAGTCTTGACGAATATTTTTGAAATTCAAATTTTGACTCGTTTTGGGGTGTCTCTGAATTTCCATGACTGTGTTTTTTGCCATCGGACAGGTCTGCCTTTTGATTTTTCCTTTCAATATGGCGGGGTGCTCTGCCCAGAGCATTATCACAAGGATGCTCATCGCAGCCATCTCAACCCCAATATTCCTTTTTTGCTCAATCAGTTTCAGGCAGTTCAGTTTAGTGAGCTGGAGACGATTTCGCTCAAGGCTGATATCAAGCGACAGATCAGGGATTTTATAGATCAACTCTATGATGAATATGTAGGCATTCATCTTAAATCAAAGAAATTTATCGACTCTCTGGGGGACTGGGGCAGTATTTTACAAGATAAACATGAGGAAGAACAGCATGAAAAAAATAGCTATTGATGCCATGGGCGGAGACAATGCCCCTCAGGCTTTAGTCGAAGGTGCCAATCAGGCTCTGAGAGACTTCGCGGATATTGAGATTGTTCTCTATGGGGATGAGGCCAAGATTAAACCTCTGTTGACAGCGACAGAGCGCGTCAGTATCGTCCATACGGATGAAAAGATTGATTCGGATGATGAGCCAACCAGGGCTATTCGCAAGAAGAAGCAGGCTAGCATGGTTTTGGCAGCCAAGGCAGTCAAAGACGGGGAAGCAGATGCGGTCCTGTCTGCTGGTAACACGGGAGCGCTTTTGGCGGCGGGCTTCTTTATCGTTGGACGGATTAAAAACATTGACCGACCAGGACTTTTGTCCACTTTACCGACTGGAGATGGCCGAGGCTTTGATATGTTGGATCTGGGGGCAAATGCTGAAAATACCCCTCACCATCTGCACCAATATGCTATCTTGGGTTCTTTTTATGCGGAAAATGTTCGTGGAATTAAGCAGCCACGGGTTGGTTTGCTCAATAATGGCACGGAAGCCAGCAAGGGAGACCCTCTGCGTAAGGAAACCTATGCCTTGCTGGCAGCGGATGACAAGCTGAACTTCATCGGAAATGTGGAGGCACGTGACCTTATGGATGGAGTGGCAGATGTTGTCGTAGCAGATGGCTTTACGGGAAATGCTGTGCTCAAGTCTATCGAAGGAACTGCGATTAGTATCCTATGCCAGCTTAAAAAGGCTGTTTTGGGCGGTGGTCTCAAGGCTAAACTAGGAGCCCTGTTGCTCAAAGACAGCCTCCAGGAGATGCGCAAGAGTCTGGACTATTCCAGTGCCGGTGGTGCCGTTCTCTTTGGTCTCAAGGCACCGGTAGTCAAGACACACGGCTCTAGCGATGCCAAGGCCGTTTATAGCACGATTCGTCAGATTCGGACCATGCTGGAGACAGATGTTGTCGGAAAATCTGTGGTTGAATTTTCAAGAACCGAGGAGGAAAAATGAGCGAGAAGGAAATTTACGCAAAGATTGTTGAAGTTATTCAAGAGCATGAAGGGGCAGACTTCTCTGTCAGTCCTGAACTCAGTCTCAAAGATGAATTAGGTGTTGATTCGGTTGATTTGATGGAATTTATCATTGACCTTGAAGATACATTTGCAATTGAGATCCCGGATGAGCAGATTGATCATTTTAAGAATATCTCAGACATAGTAACCTATATTCATGGAAAATTGAAAAAATAAGATATATAAAAAAGTAATCTTTTTGACATGTACTAATCCCTAAAAAGTTGAACAAGCAATGATTGAAAGGAATGAATCCTGTATTAAGCGGGACTCATTCCTTTTAATTTTGTTCGGATTTTCAAGGAGGTTCAATCCGTTTTTAGAGGTTTGTACGGGAATCATTGTAAAATTGTTTTGAATATGGTAAAATTAGGGTATAAAAGCACGAAAGGCGAATAATAAAATGTCAAATAAGTTGTTATATTCGGGAAAGGCAAAGGATATTTTTGCGACAGAGGATGAGCATGTGATTTTGGCCCGTTACAAAGATCAGGCAACGGCTTTTAATGGCGTTAAAAAGGAGCAGATTGCAGGGAAAGGGGTATTGAACAATAAAATTTCAGCCTTTATTTTTGAAAAATTGAATGCTGCTGGTGTGGCAACGCATTTTATCGAGAAAATCTCAGAGACAGATCAGCTTAATAAAAAAGTTGACATTATTCCCTTGGAAGTGGTGTTGCGTAACTATACAGCAGGCTCTTTCTCTAAACGCTTTGGTGTGGAAGAAGGGATCGCCTTGGACACTCCGATCGTTGAATTTTACTATAAAAACGATGATTTGGATGATCCTTTTATCAATGACGAGCATGTGAAATTCCTAAAGATTGCGGATGACCAGCAGATTGCTTTCTTAAAAGAGGAGACTCGCCGTATCAATCTTCTTTTGTCAGACTGGTTCCGCCAGATCGGGCTTAAGTTGATTGATTTCAAGTTAGAGTTTGGTTTTGACCAAGACGGTAAAATTATTCTAGCAGATGAATTTTCACCGGACAATTGTCGGCTTTGGGATGCTGAGGGGCATCACATGGACAAGGATGTCTTCCGTCGCGGCCTAGGCGAGCTGACCGATGTTTATCAAATCGTCTGGGAAAAACTGCAAGAATTGAAGTAAGAAAAGGATAGAAGATACTATGGATAAGCGTATTTTTGTTGAGAAAAAACCTAATTTTGGAATCAAATCTCAGAGCTTAGTCAAGGAATTGACCCACAATCTCCAGTTAAAGACTTTAGCAGAACTGCGCATTGTGCAGACTTACGATGTTTTTAATCTAAGTGAAAGCCTATTTGCGCGTGCGGAAAAACATATCTTTTCTGAGCAGGTGACAGACCGTCTCTTGTCAGAAGCAGAGGTTGTGGAGTCTTTATCTGAGTACGCTTTCTTTGCTATTGAAAGCTTGCCAGGGCAGTTTGACCAGCGGGCGGCTTCAGCTCAAGAAGCCTTGCTCTTACTGGGTAGTTCAAGTCATGTAAGGGTCAATACGGCCCAACTTTACTTGGTCAATAAAGATATTGATGCGACTGAGTTAGAAGCGGTCAAAAACTACCTGCTCAATCCAGTTGATTCTCGTTTCAAAGACATCACGACAGGGATTGCCAAGCAAGAATTCTCAGAGTCAGATAAGACCATTCCAAAATTGACTTTCTTTGAAAGCTATACGGCGGAAGACTTTGTACGCTACAAGACCGAGCAAGGGATGGCGATGGAAGTGGATGATTTGCTCTTTATCCAAGACTACTTCAAGTCAATCGGGCGTGTGCCGACAGAAACAGAACTCAAGGTCTTGGATACTTACTGGTCTGACCACTGCCGTCACACAACTTTTGAGACAGAGTTGAAAACTATTGATTTCTCAGCGTCTAAATTCCAAAAACAATTGCAGGCGACTTATGACAAGTATCTAGCCATGCGTGATGAGTTGGGGCGCTCTGAAAAACCGCAAACCTTGATGGATATGGCAACTATTTTCGGTCGTTACGAACGTGCCAATGGCCGTTTGGACGATATGGAAGTGTCTGATGAGATTAATGCCTGCTCGGTTGAAATCGAGGTTGACGTTGATGGTGTCAAAGAACCATGGCTCCTCATGTTTAAAAATGAAACCCACAATCACCCAACGGAAATTGAGCCGTTTGGTGGAGCGGCTACTTGTATCGGTGGTGCCATTCGCGACCCATTGTCAGGGCGTTCTTATGTTTATCAGGCGATGCGCATCTCGGGAGCGGGCGATATTACGGCACCGATCTCTGAGACACGTGCTGGTAAATTGCCACAACAAGTTATTTCGAAGACAGCAGCTCAGGGTTATTCTTCTTATGGGAACCAGATTGGTCTTGCGACGACCTACGTTCGTGAGTACTTCCATCCGGGCTTTGTAGCTAAACGCATGGAGCTTGGAGCCGTTGTCGGCGCTGCTCCTAAGGAAAATGTTGTCCGTGAAAAGCCTGAAGCGGGCGATGTGATTATCCTACTCGGTGGGAAAACAGGTCGTGACGGTGTCGGCGGTGCGACAGGGTCTTCTAAGGTTCAAACGGTTGAGTCTGTAGAGACTGCTGGTGCAGAAGTTCAAAAAGGGAATGCCATTGAAGAACGCAAGATTCAACGTCTGTTCCGTAAGGGTGATGTAACACGTCTCATCAAGAAATCAAACGACTTTGGTGCAGGTGGTGTCTGTGTAGCCATTGGTGAATTGGCCGATGGTCTTGAAATCAATCTTGATAAAGTCCCGCTAAAATACCAAGGTTTGAATGGAACAGAAATTGCTATCTCTGAATCACAAGAACGGATGGCGGTTGTGGTTCGTCCAAAAGATGTGGATGCCTTCGTTGCGGAATGTAACAAAGAAAATATTGACGCTGTTGTGGTTGCGACAGTGACTGAAAAACCAAATCTGGTCATGTACTGGAATGGTGAAATTATTGTAGATTTGGAACGTGCTTTCCTTGATACCAATGGTGTGCGCGTGGTGGTTGATGCTAATGTGGTTGACAGTGATGTAAACGTTCCTGAAGAACGCACAACATCAGCTGCAACTCTTGAAGCAGATACAGTGGCTGTTCTTTCAGATCTTAACCACGCTAGCCAAAAAGGATTGCAAACAATCTTTGACTCTTCAGTTGGTCGCTCAACTGTCAATCATCCACTTGGTGGCCGTTACCAAATCACACCTACTGAGGCTTCTGTACAAAAATTGCCAGTTCAACATGGTGTAACAAATACCGCTTCAGTCATGGCGCAAGGGTTCAACCCTTATATTGCAGAATGGTCACCTTACCACGGTGCTGCTTATGCGGTTATTGAAGCAACAGCTCGCTTGGTTGCAGCAGGTGCTAACTGGTCTAAGGCTCGCTTCTCTTATCAAGAATATTTCCAACGTATGGACAAACAGGCCGCTCGTTTTGGTCAGCCAGTAGCAGCTTTGCTTGGTTCTATTGAAGCACAAATTCAACTCGGTCTGCCATCCATCGGCGGTAAGGACTCTATGTCTGGTACTTTTGAAGAATTGACTGTTCCGCCAACGCTTGTTGCCTTTGGGGTGACAACAGCAGATAACCGTAAGGTGCTCTCTCCTGAGTTTAAGGCTGCGGGTGAAAATATTTACTACATTCCAGGTCAAGCTATTTCAAAAGATATTGATTTCGACTTCATCAAAGCTAACTTTGCACAGTTTGAAGCGATTCAAAAAGCACACCATATAACTTCAGCTTCTGCTGTTAAATATGGCGGTGTACTTGAAGCACTTGCGCTTGCAACCTTCGGTAATCACATTGGGGCTAAAGTAGAATTGGATGAGCTTGACACATGCTTGACAGCACAGCTCGGCGGTTTCATCTTTACCTCTAGTGAAGAGGTTGCTGGTGCTAGCAAAATCGGCCAGACCACCACTGGCTTTACACTTGTTGTCAACAACATTGACATTGATGGCCAGAAACTTGACAATGCCTTCCAAGGTAAATTGGAAGAAATTTATCCAACTGAATTTGAGCAAAGTAAAGAGTTACAAGAAGTACCAGCTGTAGCTTCTAATGTGGTGCTTAAAACCCAAGAAAAAGTTGAACAACCCTTGGTTTACATTCCCGTCTTTCCGGGTACTAATTCAGAATACGATTCAGCCAAGGCCTTCGAACAAGCTGGCGCTAGAGTGAACTTGGTACCGTTTGTAACACTTAATGAAGCAGCTATTGAAGCCTCAGTTGACACAATGGTTGACAATATTAGTAAAGCAAATATTATTTTCTTTGCTGGTGGCTTTTCTGCAGCAGATGAACCAGATGGCTCAGCTAAGTTTATTGTCAATATTTTACTCAATGAAAAAGTTCGTTCTGCTATTGATAAATTCATCGAAAAAGGCGGTCTCATCATCGGTATCTGTAATGGTTTCCAAGCTCTTGTCAAGTCAGGCCTTCTGCCTTATGGTAACTTTGAAGAAGCTGGTGAAACAAGTCCAACCCTTTTCTACAATGATGCTAACCAGCACGTTGCTAAAATAGTGGAAACTCGTATTGCCAATACCAACTCACCTTGGCTGGCCGGTGTGAAAGTTGGAGATATCCATGCGATACCAGTATCACATGGTGAAGGTAAATTTGTGGTGACGGCAGAGGAATTTGCTGAACTTCGCGACAATGGTCAAATCTGGAGCCAGTATGTAGACTTTGACGGCAAACCATCTATGGATTCTAAATACAATCCAAATGGTTCAGTGAATGCCATTGAAGGTATTACCAGTAAAAATGGTCAGATTATTGGTAAGATGGGACACTCCGAACGCTGGGAAGATGGTCTTTTCCAAAATATTCCAGGAAATAAAGACCAACATTTGTTTACATCAGCAGTTAAATATTTTACAGGGAAATAAAAGATATGTAAAAGATCGGTTTGTAGAAAGGCTATTATGATTCAGTATATTGCAAGGCTAGAAAATGATTTTTCGCTCATAGAACATGGATTTAAAGAACAAGAGCAGAAAGCTTTGAATGATTATCAATCAAACGATAGTGAATATATCAAAAAGTTAGCGCTTTTGGCTTATGAATCTGATGTTTATCAGGTGCGAATGTATGCTGTGTTTCTTTTTGGATATTTATCAAACGATAAAGAAATTTTAATATTCATGCGAGATGAAGTCTCCAAAGATAACAACTGGAGAGTTCAGGAAGTTCTTGCTAAAGCATTTGATGAATTTTGTAAGAATACTGGTTATGAGACGGCACTTCCAATTATTGATGAATGGTTGAAAAATAGCAATCCGAATACAAGAAGATCTGTTACAGAGGGACTAAGAATATGGACAAGCAGACCATATTTTAGAGAGAATCCTACCGAAGCTATTAGACGAATATCTGCTTTAAAAGGAGATACGAGTGAGTATGTTAGGAAATCAGTAGGTAATGCCTTAAGAGATATAAGTAAGAAATTTCCAGATTTAATTAAAGAGGAAGTTAATAATTGGGAATTAGAAAATAAAGAAATTAAACAAGTCTACAAATTGGCAAGTAAATTTATTGAAGTTTAGAATTTAAGCGCAAAAGGTATAAAGAATGACATACGAAGTAAAATCTCTTAATGAAGAATGTGGGGTCTTTGGCATTTGGGGTCATCCTCAAGCCGCTCAAGTCACTTACTTTGGTCTTCATAGTCTGCAACACCGTGGTCAAGAAGGAGCTGGTATTTTAACCAATGATAAAGGTAAGCTCCGTCGTCATCGCGATACAGGCCTTCTTTCAGAAGTCTTTAAAAATCCAGTTAATTTGGAGAAGTTGACGGGTTCTGCTGCCATCGGGCATGTTCGTTACGCGACAGCTGGTGAAGCCTCCATCAATAATATCCAACCCTTCCATTTCAAATTTTACGATATGGAGTTTGGTTTGGCGCATAATG
The DNA here is from genome assembly GCF_000767835.1 of Streptococcus sinensis. Classification (GTDB taxonomy): domain Bacteria; phylum Bacillota; class Bacilli; order Lactobacillales; family Streptococcaceae; genus Streptococcus; species Streptococcus sinensis. The sequence continues at coordinate 9,066 of NZ_JPEN01000080.1, forward strand.
GTAATCTGACCAATACCCAGACCTTGAAAAAAGAATTGGAGCGTAACGGAGCTATCTTTTCGTCTTCATCAGATACAGAAATCTTAGCTCACCTTATCCGTCGTAGCCATAATCCAAGCTTCATGGGAAAGGTTAAAGAGGCTCTGAGTACTGTTAAGGGGGGCTTCGCCTATCTCCTCATGATGGAGGATAAGCTGATTGCAGCTCTTGACCCTAATGGTTTCCGACCTCTTTCAATTGGACAAATGGCCAATGGTGCTATTGTTGTTTCCAGTGAGACCTGTGCTTTTGAAGTGATTGGTGCCACATGGCTGCGCGATGTCAAACCAGGAGAAGTTGTCATCATTGATGACCAAGGCATTCAGTATGATACCTACACAGACGAGACGCAGTTAGCCATCTGCTCAATGGAATATGTCTATTTTGCCCGTCCTGACTCAGTGATCCATGGTGTCAATGTTCATACAGCTCGCAAAAATACAGGACGCCGTTTAGCTAAAGAATTTAAGCATGAAGCGGATATTGTTGTCGGTGTTCCCAATTCATCACTTTCTGCGGCCAGCGGATTTTCTGAAGAATCCGGTTTGCCAAACGAGATGGGACTCATCAAAAATCAATACATCCAGCGGACCTTTATCCAGCCAACACAGGAACTGCGTGAGCAGGGTGTTCGGATGAAGTTGTCAGCAGTGTCAAGTATTGTCAAGGGTAAGCGCGTGGTGATGGTGGATGATTCTATCGTTCGGGGAACGACCAGTCGTCGGATTGTTCAGCTCCTACGTGAAGCTGGTGCGGCAGAAGTCCATGTGGCGATTGCCAGTCCCCCACTTAAATATCCATGTTTTTATGGTATTGATATTCAAACACGTCGTGAATTAATTGCAGCTAATCATACCGTAGACGAAACTTGTGAGATTATCGGAGCAGACAGTCTGACTTATTTATCTTTGGATGGTTTGATTGAGTCCATCGGCTTAGAGACAGATGCTCCAAATGGTGGTCTCTGTGTTGCTTACTTTGACGGGAACTATCCAACTCCACTTTATGATTATGAGGAGCGTTATCTGGAAAGTCTAAAAGAAAAAACGAGTTTTTATTGATAGGCTAAACTAAATAGCAGCTCTGCTATTTTCAAAAGAAAAATGAGGAAAATGAAATGACAAAAAATGCATACGCTCAGTCTGGTGTTGACGTTGAAGCGGGTTATGAGGTTGTTGAACGAATCAAAAAGCATGTAGCTCGTACGGAGCGTCTTGGTGTTATGGGAGCGCTGGGTGGTTTCGGTGGGATGTTTGATTTGTCCCAATTGAATGTTAAAGAACCTGTCTTGATTTCAGGGACTGACGGTGTGGGAACCAAGCTCATGTTGGCCATCAAGTATGATAAGCACGATACCATTGGTCAGGACTGTGTGGCCATGTGTGTTAATGATATCATCGCGGCTGGTGCTGAGCCACTCTACTTCCTGGACTATATCGCAACTGGTAAAAATGAACCTGCAAAATTGGAGCAGGTGGTCGCAGGTGTTGCTGAAGGTTGTGTGCAGGCAGGCGCTGCCCTCATTGGCGGGGAAACGGCTGAAATGCCGGGAATGTATGGCGAAGATGACTATGACTTGGCTGGTTTTGCGGTCGGAGTGGCTGAAAAATCTCAAATCATTGATGGCTCAAAAGTGGCTGAAGGTGATGTGCTTCTGGGGCTGGCTTCCAGCGGTATTCATTCTAACGGCTACTCCCTCGTTCGTCGTGTTTTTGCCGATTACACAGGGGAAGAAGTCTTTCCAGAATTGGAAGGTAAGAAACTCAAGGAAGTCCTTCTTGAGCCAACTCGTATCTATGTAAAAGCAGCTCTGCCATTGATAAAGGAAGGGCTGGTCAACGGGATTGCCCACATCACAGGTGGTGGCTTTATCGAAAATGTCCCTCGTATGTTTGCAGATGACCTGGCTGCAGAGATTGAGGAAAGCAAAGTTCCAGTCCTTCCGATTTTCAAAGCCCTTGAAAAATACGGTCAGATCAAGCACCAAGAAATGTTTGAAATTTTCAATATGGGTGTCGGGCTTATGCTGGCAGTTAGTCCTGAAAATGTAGACCGTGTTAAGGAATTGTTGGATGAACCAGTTTATGAAATTGGTCGCATCGTCAAGAAAGAAAACGAAAGTGTCATCATCAAATGAAAAAAATAGCGGTTTTTGCCTCTGGTAATGGCTCAAACTTTCAGGTGATTGCCGAAGAATTTCCAGTGGAGTTTGTTTTTTCAGACCATCGTGACGCCTATGTGCTCGAGCGTGCCGACAAGCTTGGCGTTCTGTCCTATACTTTTGAACTCAAGGAGTTTGAGAACAAGGCAGAATACGAAGAAGCAATTGTCAAGCTCTTGGATCAGCACCAGATTGACTTGGTTTGTCTAGCAGGCTATATGAAAATCGTTGGGCCAACCTTATTGGCGGCTTATGAAGGTCGAATCATCAACATTCATCCCGCCTATCTGCCAGAATTTCCAGGAGCTCATGGGATTGAGGATGCTTGGAATGCTGGCGTTACTGAGAGCGGCGTTACCATTCACTGGGTGGACTCCGGTGTGGATACAGGCAAGGTTATCAAACAAGTTCGTGTGCCGCGGCTGGCTGATGATACCATTGAAAGTTTTGAAGCCCGGATTCATGAGGTGGAGTACAAGTTGTATCAAGAGGTTGTCAAGACTCTAATTGCAGAGTGACATTTTGGTGATTCGTAGAATATCTTTGATTTTAAATTACCATCAGCGACTGTTGCCGATGATGGCTTCAAACGGAGGTATTTGTAATGCTAGCATCTAAAAAAACAACTCAGTATGTATTTTACGCCTATCTGCTTTTATTGACTTGGGGAATTTTATTTAAATTTGAAACAAATCCTGGATCCATAGTATTTTTCTTAGCTCCTAGATATATCAATTGGATTCCATTTTCAGAACCACTCATAGTCAATGGAAAAATTGTTATGGCTGAAATGCTATTTAATCTGGTTTCTTTTATTCCTCTAGGTGTCTGCCTGCCTTTGGTGAAATCACCTTGGTCTCGTTGGAAAATTGCTGGCGCAGGCTTACTGCTTAGCTTATTTTACGAATGCTTACAGTATATCTTGGCCATTGGTGCGACAGATATGACGGATTTGATTTTAAATACTCTAGGAGTTTGTGTAGGATTATTAATTTATCCATTATTTAAAAAAGTGCTAAAATCACAGACTAGAAAGTGGGTCAATATCATAGGGATGATTGTGCTTGGCCTTGCTTACCTTATTTTGCTGTTACTTATTGTAATTGGTGTTTAACTAATTCTAAAAAAGGAGAACATAATGACGAAACGCGCCTTAATCAGCGTCTCAGACAAAGCGGGCATTGTTGAATTTGCCCAAGAACTCAAAAAACTTGGTTGGGATATTATCTCGACAGGTGGAACCAAGGTTGCCCTTGATAGTGCTGGGGTGAAGACCATTGCTATTGATGATGTGACTGGTTTTCCAGAAATGATGGACGGTCGTGTGAAAACACTTCATCCAAATATTCACGGCGGCCTTTTGGCTCGTCGCGACCTTGACAGCCACCTTCAAGCTGCAAAAGATAATCACATTGAATTGATTGACCTTGTTGTGGTTAACCTTTACCCATTCAAAGAAACTATTCTGAAACCATATGTGACTTATGCTGATGCGGTTGAAAACATTGATATCGGTGGTCCATCCATGCTTCGCTCAGCAGCGAAAAACCATGCTAGCGTAACAGTTGTGGTGGATCCTGCGGACTATGCTGTAGTTTTGGACGAATTGTCAGCCAATGGCGAAACAAGTTATGAAACTCGCCAACGTCTGGCAGCTAAAGTTTTCCGTCACACAGCAGCTTACGACGCTTTAATTGCGGAATATTTCACAAAACAAGTTGGTGAAACAAAACCTGAAAAACTCACCATCACTTATGATTTGAAACAACCCATGCGTTATGGTGAAAACCCTCAACAAGACGCGGATTTCTACCAAAAAGCTTTGCCAACAGATTATTCTATTGCATCAGCCAAACAGCTTAACGGTAAGGAATTATCCTTCAACAATATCCGTGACGCGGATGCTGCTATCCGTATTATCCGTGATTTCAAAGATCGTCCAACTGTAGTGGCTCTCAAGCACATGAATCCGTGTGGTATTGGTCAAGCTGATGACATCGAAAAAGCTTGGGACTACGCTTATGAGTCAGACCCAGTGTCCATCTTTGGTGGGATTGTCGTTCTCAACCGTGAGGTGGATGCTGCGACAGCTGAGAAGATGCATGGTGTCTTCCTTGAAATCATCATCGCACCGAGCTATACAGATGAGGCGCTAGCGATTTTGACCAACAAAAAGAAAAACCTGCGGATCCTTGCCTTGCCATTTGATGCTCAAGATGCCAGCGAAGTGGAAGCTGAGTATACAGGCGTTGTTGGCGGTCTCCTTGTTCAAAACCAAGACGTGGTCAAGGAAAGCCCAGCTGACTGGCAAGTGGTAACCAAACGCCAACCAACTGAGACAGAGGCAACAGCTCTTGAATTCGCTTGGAAGGCCATCAAATACGTCAAATCCAACGGAATCATCATAACCAACGACCACATGACACTCGGTGTTGGTCCAGGTCAAACCAACCGTGTGGCTTCCGTTCGTATTGCGATTGACCAAGCCAAAGATCGTCTTGATGGTGCTGTGCTTGCCTCTGACGCCTTCTTCCCATTTGCGGACAACGTGGAAGAAATTGCAGCCGCAGGTATCAAGGCTATTATCCAACCGGGTGGCTCTGTCCGTGACCAAGAGTCTATCGACATGGCTGACCAGTATGGGCTGACCATGATCTTTACAGGGGTTCGGCATTTCAGACATTAAGAAATATTGAAAATCCTCGGCTTAATGAACCGCACCCAAAAAGTTGGACAAAAAATATTAGTGAAAGGATTTGGTTCTGTACTGAACAGGGCTGAGT
>NZ_JPEN01000033.1 GCF_000767835.1 Streptococcus sinensis
TATCTGTAAAAAATAATTGATATTTTAAAAAATTATTCTTGACTTTTTACATAGAATGCCTCCGTATAGTATCGTTGTTTGCAAGGTATTTTTTATATATTATACCATATTTTAATAGCTTTTGTTGTTTTTTTAGGAAACTAAGAGAATTGTTGCTGAAAAACTCCATTTCCCTTCTCAAAGCAGGGCTGTGTTGTATTACTTCAATAATTCCTTAAACGATTGGTGGAACCCAGGAGACAAAAGAAGCGAAGTTGTCATCAAGGCAATTCGAGGATGCTGAAAGTTGCAAACTAAACAAACGAAGTTTGCGTCATTTTTTGCCGTCCACTTTTCCAGTTCCTGTCGAAAATACCATCTCCATCCTTAAAATTTCCATTAAAGCTTTCGTCCAACTTAGCGCCCACTCGCCAATACTAAAAGCAAATAAAAATGTTCTCTCTCCTTTCAAAATATCATTTCTGTTGTGCCAGCTTGCTTTGTTCAACTGTATTTTTTGAGGATAGCCAATTACATTCTTACTTCAAGAAAAAGAAGCAGTTTTAGCCTGCTTCTTTTGGATTATTCGTCTTCTTCACCTTCAACATCAACATCATCGTCAGAGTAGTCCTCATCTTCTTCGTTGAGCTCCACTTCTTCTCCCAGATCATCTGGAGCGATTTCGTTGATTTCAGCGTCATAGGCTTCTACTTCACTCTTCTCGTCATCTGCATTATCGTCATCGTATGACAGAGAAGGGTCTGCCTCGTAAGAGTCCTCATCTTCTGGATCATCATCGCTGTAGTCAATCGCGTCTTCGTCGCCATCCATGAAGGCATTAACACGCTTCTTCTTACGTTTTTTAGAGCCTTCGTCTTCGTCTGTTTCTTCAAGTGCAATGATTTCTTCATCTACCTCATCAATCGCATACCAAGAACGAAGTCCCCACTTATTGTCACCAAGCGGAATAAAACTCCCGTCAACATTCAATTCTGTATAGAATAATGGCAAAAACTCACGGATTTCGCTATTTGATTTTCCCAGATAATTTTGAATTTCATTAACAAGGTCATTAAAGTACATCTCATGATCACGGCCACGCAATTCTAAGATTGCACGCGCTACTTCAATCATAGAAAGTTCACTTTTTTCCTGCCCAGCAAATACTTCTAATTCCAAAATCATTCTCCTTTACGTTCATAAAGGCTTTCAGCCCTATTCCAATTTTTCGCTACTTTCTATTGTACGATAAATTTCCAGATTCGTCAAAGAAATTTCACTCACTTATTGTATTCTAGACAGAGAAAAAGCCAGTAGTCGAAACTATGGCTTCTTAACTGTTCTATTTTACTTTTGCAGAGCTTGTGATTACTTCAACAGCTTTTTTGATTGCAATATCATGTTTCAGCATATCTTCTGAAAGTAACTGACGGACACGCTCAACTTCCATATTGTAATCTGTTGCAAGTGAAGTAATTTCTGCTTCAATTTCTTCATCACTAGCTTCAAAACCTTCTGCCTTCGCAACTGCTTCTACAACAAGGTTAGTCTTAGTACGTGATGCAGCATCTGCTTCGTATTGTTTGTGAAGGTCTTCCTGAGTTGTACCAGTGATTTGGAAGTACATATCAGGTGAAATGCCTTGACGTTGCATATTTCCAAGGAATTCATTAACGGCACGGTGCACTTCTTCATGAATCATTTCTTCTGGAAGTTCAACGATTTCTGCATTTTCTACTGCAAGATCAATCGCTGCCGCTTCAACTGCATCGTTGTAAGCAGCTTCTTTTGCTTCTGCTAATTCTTTGCGGTATTTTTCTTTCAGTTCATCAAGAGTTTCAACTTCTTCGTCAATGTCTTTTGCAAGTTCATCATCAAGTGCTGGAACTTCTTTTTCTTTCACTTCGTGAATTGTTGTAACAAATTTAGCTTCTTTACCTGCAAGGTCAGTTGCTTGGTAGTCTTCTGGGAAAGTTACAACAACATCAACTGTCTCACCAGCAGAATGTCCGACCAATTGATCTTCAAATCCTGGGATGAATTGTCCACTACCCAAGCCAAGTGAGAAGTTGTCGCCTTTTCCGCCGTCAAATTCGACACCGTCTACAGAACCAACAAAATCAATTACGACTGTATCACCTTCTGCAGCTGCATCTTCTTTCAGAACCAATTCAGCCAAGTTATTGCGTTCACGTTCAATGCGCTCATCCACTTCAGCATCAGTAACTTCCTTAGAAACTTCTACAGATACTTCTAGGTCTTTATAAGCGCCAAGCTTCACTTCTGGCTTGGTAACAACTTCAGCAGTAATTGTCCAGTCTTGCCCTTTTTCCATAGATGCCACATCAAATTGAGGCTGAGCAACTACTTCGATACCTGCTTCTTTGACAGCAGCTTCGTATGCTTCTGGAAGAAGCGCGTTCAAAGCGTCTTGGTAAAGTGCTTCTTCACCAAAGCGTTGGTTGAAGATAGCACGTGGAAGATGTCCTTTACGGAAACCTGGTACAGCAATATCTTTTTTTACTGAGTTAAATACGCGGTCCAAAGCAGGTTTGATTTGTTCTTGACTGATGGTAAAAGTCAAAACTCCGCGATTTGTTTCTTTGTTTTCAAATGATACAGACATTCTGTCATTTCTCCTTAAAATTTATTGAATACAAGCTATTATATCATAATTGCAAGTTTTTTCAAAACTTAATTTCTATTTTTTACTGATTTCGGATAGTTTTTTCACAAATCAATGACAGTAAGTAAAAACAAGGATAAGATGAGGCTATTCTTCTACTTTTCCTGACTTTTTTCAGAAAGTCCCTCTTAAACATTAGGCTTTTCGAATCCTATCTTCTAGGTAATTTGCTCGTGCACCGCCGATTAATTTGGGACGGCTGGCCAATGCTGTGACATGGGCTGAACCTATTTCTTTCAAAACAGGGCGAATTGGTATTTGCACATGCTTGACATGCATACCGATAGCTGTATCTCCAATGTCCAAGCCCGCATGAGCAGTGATAAATTCCACCTCGACAGGATCTTTCATGTACTTGAAAGCTGCAAGTTGCCCACTCCCGCCTGCGTGTAAGCTTGGCAAGACATTAACAATTTCCAAGTCCTTCTTTTCTGCCAATTCACGTTCCACAACCAGAGCACGGTTGAGATGCTCGCAGCCTTGAACAGCTAGGTAAATCCCCTGATCTGACAGACCATCCAAGAGGGTCTTGACAATAACTTCCCCGATTTCAAGGCTGGAATTCTTGCCAATATGACCACCAAGAACCTCGCTGGATGACAGACCCAAGACAAAGATACTGCCTGACGAAAGAGCAGACTTTTCTAACACATCTGCTAGAATTGTCTTAGTTTGCTGTGTGATTTCCTGTAAATCTTGCATGCTTGAATCCTTTCTTTCATACCTGTCTTATTTATCAGAACGACCGTTTTCCACTGTTTTGGGAAGCAATTTCACCAAGATGAAACCAACGACCATTCCCAAAATATTTTGAAAGAAATTTGGAATCATCTCAGGCAGAGCAGCTCCACTACCAAAGATTAAAGTAGAAGCCAAAGCATAACCGCAAACCATCGTTACGGTTGCTAAGATCAGCCCTACATACCGGCCCTTATCCTTAAAACCAGCAAAATAACCTTGCAAACCATGAATCACGAGACTGAAAAACATCCATTGGGGATAGCCCGCAATCAAATCAATCAGAAAACCCGATAAACCTCCAACTACAGCCCCTTCACGCTTACCAAAGTAAAAGGCGGTAAAGAAAATTCCGGCATCCAAGAGGGTAAGAAAGCCTGTTGGTGTTGGGATTTTCAAAAAATATCCCAAAACAACTGATAAAGCCGTGATAATAGATAACAAAATAATTTTATGTGTCTGATTATTTTTCATATTGTACTACTCCATATTGATCTGCATTTTGAATGGCCCGATAGACAAAGTCTTTGGAAAATTGAACTGCTGCAAGCGGAGACTCGCCTAGAAGCAGCTGACTGGCAATGCTGGAAGCAAAAGTGCAGCCCGCTCCGGTATTGTTGCTGGCCAGCACCGGCGATTCTAATATCTCAAAATCTCCTCCGTCATATAAAACATCCACCGCCCGCTCCTTGCTTAAGCGATTGCCGCCCTTAATCACCACATGCTTGGCCCCTAAATCATAGAGTTCCTGCGCTGTTGCCTGCATATCTGCCAGAGTTTTGATTTCTTTTTGGGTCAATAGCTGCGCTTCTGCCAGATTTGGCGTGATGATGCTGACATAGGGGAAGAACTTGATGAGTTCTTCTCTTAGAGCACTGACTTCCAAATCATGATTTTCCTTGCAGACCAGGACAGGATCCAGCACTACCGGTATATCCGCATGCTCCTTGACAAAAGTCAGAGCCTGCTCTGCTATTTCCAGATTGGGCAAAAGTCCTATCTTAATAGCAGAAAAAGGAACATCCTTGAGACTGGCTAACTGCTGAGCAAAAATAGCCTCCTCAACTGGAATGACCTCAAATCCCTTATCAGTCATCGCCGTCAGGCAAGTCACAGCTACGAAACCATGCAGGCCATTGACTGTGTAGGTAGCCAAATCGGCATGCAGTCCGCCACCGCTGAAAATATCATTGCCCGAAAGGGCTAAAATCAACTTATTCTTCATAACGAATCTCCTTTAGATAGAGGCCGTTTGGACCGGCTGTTGGTCCTGCCAGATGACGGTCTTTCTTCGCTAAAATCCTCTGAATCTGCTCTACTGGCATACGCTTGTTGCCAATCTTGAGCAGCGTACCCATCATATTGCGAATCTGCTTGTAGAGGAAGCCATTGCCCGAAAAGGTAAAGACCAGAAAATTTCGCTCCGCATCATAGCGGACCTTGGCCTCAGTGATAGTTCGAACCTTGTCTTCTACACTGGTTCCCGAAGCCGTAAACCCCGTAAAATCATGTGTCCCCTCCAGCTGAGCAATCGCTTCTTCTATCAGACTCAGGTCCAAAGGATAAGGATAATGAGTGGCATAATGGCGCATCATGGGATTTTTAGGCCGACCAATGTCCACCAGAAACTCATAGGTTTTGCTGTGCTTATTGTAGCGAGAGTGAAAGTCCTCTGCCACTCGCTCCACAGAGATAAAATCAATATCTTCCGGCGTCTGTGTATCTAGCGCAAAGCGTAGCTTCTCTTCATCCCGCTCCTCAGGCAAATCAAAATGGAGCACCTGACCCAGAGCATGAACACCGCTGTCAGTCCGGCCTGCTCCATGAATAATAATAGGTTGGCCTTTGTTAATTCGAGTCAAGGTCTTTTCAATCTCTTCCTGAACGCTTCTGGCATGAGGCTGTCGCTGAAAACCAGCAAAGCAATACCCATCGTAAGAAATAATAGCTTTATAACGTGTCATGTGTTTATTTTAGCAGGAAAAAAAGCCCCCAGCAAGCCCAAAACGGAAAGACTGTATGGGGACAGAATGCGGATTGACAAAAGTAATAAAAACACTTATACTGGACAGATGACGGAGGCTATAGAATTGACAAAAGATATCTCTTATACTGTTGAAAATCAGCGTTTTCGCTATCGAGCTGTCGCTCTGATTATCGAAGAAGAAGCACTTTGCCTCATGAAACTACCCAGCGAAGACTATCTTTACTCAGTTGGCGGAGCGGTTCAATTTGGAGAAACGACTGAAGCAGCCTGCCTCAGAGAGGTTTTGGAAGAGACTGGCCAACTTTACGAAATTGATCGCTTAGCTTACATCCACAAAAATTTCTTTTCGAACTCCACAGGAATTTTGAAAGATTTGGACTGTCATGAGATTTGTCTATGTTATTTCATGAAACCCAAAGGTCAACAATTTCCTAGCCCAGATAAGTTAGAGAGGATTCAATGGGTTCCAATTCAAGACCTGAAAAAACATCGGATTTTCCCTAATTTTTTGCCATACTTCTTCACTGAAACAGACCGCGGAATCCAACACTTTGTGACCAAGAACTGAGTGATTTCCGAATCAGTGAAAGTAATAACTTTAAACCTATCATAAAAAGCTTGGTTTCCTAGTTTAAAAAGCTCTATAATATCTGTAGTGGGTAGACCCACTAGAGGTATTGTGGAGTTTTTTCTGTCTACCAAAAAAGACCCCTATGACTTATAATGAAAAGCGCTCAAACAACTCATTAGAAAGACTCATATGTAACACCTTTCAATTCCACAGATTCAATCAGATTGAAAGATAAAAACATCAAAATTTTATTCGTCTTATAATGTCAAACCCGTATCATCTACAAGATAAACCGGATGGAAAAGCCCCTACCTGCTGTCAATCCAGCCTTTAAAGCTGTCTTGAAAATCTTTCTCAAATACAAGGCTTACATCACCAATACCTTTGAATCCCCTTATTCCAACGCCAAGTTGGAGGCAACCAACAAACCCATCAAGGTTATCAAGCGTAACTCTTTTGGATTTCGAAACTTCAAAACTAAAATTCTCATCGCTTTGAACATCACAAAAGAGAGAACCAATCTGATTCTCTCTCGTGCTTCATTATAAGTCACCCACTACAGTTGACATTGAGGTATTATTCTCCTTCAAAGGCATCTTTCATCTTGTCAAAGAAGCCTTTTTTCTTGGGATTAACTTTGATATTCCCAGCTGCGGCAAAGTCTTTGAGGGCTGCTTTTTGACGGTCGTTGAGGCCAGTCGGTGTCACAACATTGACAGTGACATACTGGTCACCCATGCTTCCACCACGCAGACTCGGTGCTCCCTTACCACGCAGGCGGAAACGTTTACCAGTCTGGGTTCCCTCTGGAATTGTCAATTCAACATTTCCATGCACAGTTGGGATTTCCACACTGTCGCCCAGAGCTGCTTGCACAAAGTTGAGGTTGAGCTTGTAGTAAATGGTAGAACCGTCTCGCTCAAACTTATCGCTCGGCTCAACGTTCACCACTACATACAAGTCACCGTAAGGACCGCCGTTAAAGCCTGCCTCACCTTGACCAGCCAAGCGAACTCGTTGACCTGTTTCCACACCAGCTGGAATTTTTACATGAACGCTATGCGCTTGCTTTTCATGTCCTGTTCCATGGCAGGTTTCACATGGACTTTTGATTTCTTGTCCGCGACCGTGACAGACATCGCAGGTCACTTGTCGACGCATCATGCCGAGCGGTGTCTGCGTATCAACATTGATAACACCAGAACCATGACAGCGGCCACAAGTTACTGGGCTAGTTCCTGGCTTAGCACCTGAACCGTGACAAGTATGGCAACTCGCCTCACGATTGTATTTCACTTCTTTTTCTGCCCCGAAAACAGCCTCTTCAAAGCGGAGATTTACCCGATACTGGAGATCATCCCCTTGCCGCGGAGCGTTTGGATTACGAGTCGCGCCACCGCCAAAGAAGCTAGAGAAGATGTCTTCGAAGCCACCAAAACCAGAGCCATCAAAGCCACCGAAGCCGCCTGCACCACCAAAGCCACCATTGGCACCCGCTGCGCCATATTGGTCATAGGCTGCCCGCTTTTGCTCATCGCTCAAGGTTTCATAAGCCTCCTGGACTTCCTTATATTTATCTTCCGCCCCAGACTCCTTATTGATATCTGGGTGGTATTTTTTAGATAATTTCCGATAGGCTCTCTTGATCTCATCCTGAGAAGCATTCTTTGAGACACCTAAACGATCATAAAATTCAGTATTGTTCATACAAGATACTAAGCCCGTAAAATGCACAGTGAAAATAGGAAATTCTCACCGTGAGCGATGCTCACAAGAGAATTTATCTTTTTCACACAGCATTTAGGGCGTGTTCAATTACGAACACTTTCCTTTCTGTTAAATTATTGAACCCTCTCGTTCAAAACAAGGAGATTCCTACCCTCACTTAGCCAAAAACAGAGGCTGGGTTGCAACCTCTGTTAAAAAATTTATAGATAGTTCCTCAACCAATCTGGCATAGAATCATCATCAAGACTCCAAGATTCAATCTCATGTTCATCCTCACTCCAGACATTTTCATCACCATCAAAAAATTTACTGCGAGAACACTTATATTTTACAACTGTATCGCCTTCCAAACGATATTCATTCCAGTAGTAACTCTTTCCGTGTCCCTTCCACTCATTAGTAGTGTAAATAGTTGACATAAACTCCCCTCCTATAAATTATTTTACTTCTCCGTAAACTCTCCGTCTACGACGTCATCGCCTGCGTTTCCTGTTGTTTGTGCGCCTTCTGCTCCTGCTTGAGCTTGTTGAGCTGCTGCGGCTTGTTCGTAGAGTTTCACTGCCAAAGCTTGCGCTTTTTCATTGAGTGCTTCGAGTTTTGCCTTCATGTCGTCCAAGTTGTTGTCTTCTTGGGCTTTCTTAAGGTCATCAAGGGCAGCTTGAGCAGCGTCGCGTTCTGCGTCAAAGCCTTTGCCTTCTGTTTCCTTGAGCGTTTTTTCAGTCGCAAAGATAGCTTGGTCTACTTCGTTACGAAGGTCTACTTCTTCTTTACGTTTCTTATCTGCTTCAGCGTTCGCTTCTGCATCTTTCATCATGCGGTCGATTTCTTCGTCCGTCAAGCCAGAATTTGATTGGATAACGATTGTTTGTTCTTTTTGAGTTCCAAGGTCTTTGGCCTTAACAGATACGATACCGTTCTTGTCAATGTCAAATGTTACTTCGATTTGAGGAATTCCACGAGGTGCAGCTGGAATATCAGTCAATTGGAAACGTCCAAGAGTCTTGTTATCCGCTGCCATTGGGCGTTCACCTTGAAGAACATGGATATCAACGGCTGGTTGGTTATCTGCCGCAGTTGAGAAGACTTGTGATTTAGATGTTGGAATCGTTGTGTTGCGGTCGATCAGCTTAGTGAAGACGCCACCCATTGTTTCGATACCAAGTGACAATGGTGTTACGTCAAGAAGGACAACGTCTTTAACATCACCAGTAATCACACCACCTTGGATGGCAGCACCCATAGCAACGACTTCATCAGGGTTCACTGATTTGTTTGGTTCTTTACCAGTTTCAGCCTTAACAGCTTCTACAACGGCTGGGATACGAGTTGAACCACCGACAAGAATCACTTCGTCGATTTCTGACAAGCTCAAACCTGCATCAGAAAGGGCACGACGAACTGGAATCTTCGTACGCTCTACAAGGTCACGAGTCAAATCGTCGAATTTGGCACGAGTCAAGGTCATTTCCAAGTGAAGAGGTCCAGCAGCACCCGCAGTGATGAATGGCAAGCTGATTTGAGTTGAAGTCACACCAGAAAGATCTTTCTTAGCTTTTTCAGCTGCATCTTTCAAACGTTGAAGCGCCATCTTGTCGTTTGACAAGTCGATACCATTTTCTTTCTTGAATTCTGCTACCAAGTAGTCGATAATCTTTTGGTCAAAGTCGTCACCACCGAGTTTGTTATCCCCTGCAGTTGCCAATACATCAAAAACACCGTCACCGAGTTCAAGGATAGACACGTCGAATGTACCACCACCAAGGTCGAATACCAAGATTTTTTCTTCTTTGTCAGTCTTGTCCAAACCGTATGCAAGGGCTGCTGCAGTTGGTTCGTTGACGATACGTTCTACTTCAAGACCAGCAATTTTACCTGCATCTTTTGTTGCTTGACGTTGTGCATCGTTAAAGTAAGCTGGAACTGTGATAACAGCCTTAGTTACTTTTTCACCAAGGTATTCTTCTGCATAACCTTTCAAGTATTGAAGGATCATAGCTGAAATTTCTTGTGGAGTGTATTCTTTACCGTTTGCAGAAACTTTTTCAGAAGTTCCCATCTTAGATTTGATAGAGATAACAGTATCTGGGTTTGTTACTGCTTGACGTTTTGCAGCATCACCAACGATGATTTCACCGTTTTTGAATGACACTACAGACGGAGTTGTGCGGTTTCCTTCTGGATTTGCGATGATTTTTGATTCAGTTCCTTCAAGAACTGCAACTGCTGAGTTTGTTGTACCTAAGTCAATACCGATAATTTTGCTCATTATATTTTCCTCTTTTTTAATTTTTTTCTTTTGCAAGCCTCCGGCTTGCCTCTTATCATTCTTCATAGTTTAATGTCGTTTCGGACAAGTTTTTAAGCTCTGTATCTTAGTTATATACCACTACCATGGCTGGTCTTAGGATGCGGTCATGGAGTTTGTAGCCTTTTTGGAAGACTTGGGCAATGGTATCTGCTGGATGCTCGTCATCTGCTGGGACGGTTTGGATGGCCATGTGATAGTTATGGTCAAATGCTCCGTCCGCCGCGATTTCTTCAATTCCTTCTTCTTTAAGGGCATGAATCAAGCTTTCTTGCACCATTTCCAGACCTTTTTTAACATCATCTGTCAAGCCTTCAACGGCAAGCGCACGCTCAAGGTTGTCCAAGGAAGATAAGATAGCTTTCCCTAAATCTTGGCTACGATAGCGTTGCAAGAGTTGGCGTTCCTCATTAGCACGACGTTGGATGTTTTGCATTTCTGCATGGGCACGGAGATATTTGTTTTCAAAATCATCTGCCCGCTCATTAGCTAGTTCTAATTCTGATTTTTCAGGAGCAGTTTCAACAGCCTCTTCAGCAGTTTCTACCACTTCCTCTTCTTTTACTTCTTCGTTTTTTATTTCCTCAGACATTTTTCGCCTCCTTTTTAGGAATTTATGTAATTTCATGTTCAACTCACCTCATAATGATTGCTACTCAAATAGCGATAGAAATCGATGAGTTTCATAGTCAGGACTCGATTGACAACATTGAGTTGGCTGACCACCTTTTGGTAATCCAGATTGACTGGCCCAACCACCGCCAGCATACCAAAGCCCCGATAGGGAATCAGGAATTTGCTGGAAATCAATGTGAGATTGGCCAGGCTGTCCTCTTGACTAGCTGCGACTCGAACATTTTGCATTTGATCCTCGGCTAAGCTATCGCGAATTTCAAAGGCGACCTTCTGCCGATCATCAAAGAACTGATAGGCCTCAAAATCCGCAAAGCGCAACAGCTGAACCTTACCAGCAAGGGCCACTTTCTCCACAAACATCTGAGCAAAAATATGCTCAAAGAGATCGAGGACATTGTCCGTCGTGGTAAAGTAGCGTTGGATAATCTGCGGAATTTCTGTCCGAATCTTGTAATGAATATCCAAGACCGTCTGTCCTAGAAAGCGCTCCTGAATCATATCCCTCAAGCGCAGCAAGTCTTCCTGAAGAAAATTCCTAGGAATCATGAACTGACTGGTCAGGGTATTGGACTCATCCAGCGTAAAGACAGCTAAGGCTGCATGCTGACTGAGAACCACGATATCAAAAGCCGTCAGTCGCTGCCGACTAGGCTCGACATCAAGGGCTACAACCGTGCAATCACTCAACTCTGCCAAGACATCCGCCGCCCGCTGGAGGAGATCCTCCAACTTGAAAAACTCTTGGTCGAAGGCCTTGACAACCTCGTAGAGCTCATTTTCCGCCAGCTGATCAAAGGCCAAGGAATGCCGGACGAAATACTGGAAACCAGCGACACTGGGCTTACGGCCACTCGATGTGTGGGCCTTTTCCAGCAGACCTTCCTTTTCCAAGGCCGCCATGTCATTACGGATGGTGGCACTTGAGGACTGGATAGACTCTTGCAAGGCTTTAGAGCCGACAGGCTCCTGCGTCTTGGTAAAGATATCAATGATTAGATTTAAAATCTCATTTTGGCGCTCTGTTACCAAGGACCTCACCTCTCTTTAGAAAATTCCAGCCACTGGCAAGATTTTATTTTTTATATTTAGCACTCTAATACCTCGAGTGCTAAACCATGATTCTATTATACACTCTTGAAAATGAAAGTCAAGATAAAAACTCAAAAAATTAGCACTCTTTTTATAAGAGTGCTAAAAATCAGTCTCAAGTCCTAGAAAACTTTATTGGACAGGATTCCTTTTACAATTCTTTTGGTGAGCTTTAAGCTTTTTCATAGCCCAATCATAGTGACTGGATGTTGCGCTGACAAAATAGGAGCCCAAGGTCGTTCCTCCCGTCCATTTATAACTTCCTTTAGAAAATAATTCTTCATTGGTCAAGGTTTCGGCTAGGTCTAGGACAGCTCTATGTGAACTAGCCAGCAAAGAACTTGCCTCCTCAAGAGAGGTCTGCTGGTGCTTTTCCCAAAATGCGACATTCATCTCACCATAAGTTCTCCAATTATAGGGAGCAGGCAGGAAGGACTTCTCTTCTCCTCTTTGATTGGCCTGCACCCAGTTTAGCAGCAGTTGGTGCCACTCATAAAGATGGATTAAGACATCCCTCAGGTTCCGATCGCGCTTCCAGTGGGCTTCTTTCTTTTTCTCATTCTTTGAAAAATCAAAAGGCCTTGCTAACTCTTCTTCTGTCATGTTCGAAATGAGCAGATTGAGTTTTTCAAAATTTTCTGTAGCTGCAGCCAGCAAATCGTTTTTTGTTGCAGGTCTCGGCATTTTACATTCCTCCTATCTGACAGCATACCTTAAGATAGTTTTCAACTTTTCTTCTGGTGTCCTATTTTTGTTGCTTAAGTAAATCTCTCTGTGGACTTGGTCGCATCTCTCCAGTCCCAAGCTGCTTGCTAGCTCGTCCATTTTCTCAAAAGAGACCGGCTCACTGTCATAACTTCCTATGTGTAAGACCTGAATGGCTCGCTCCTCTGGCAAGCTTTGCCAACGGATGTCGTCATAGAGGGGATCGGGCTTTTTCTTGTGGACATTCTCAAGCGCCGCTGTAAACATGTCCTGATTGATAATATTGGGCTGCTGAATCATGAGCTGATAGCGAAGCTGACTTTTATCGAAGCCTTCCCCAGCAGCTTTTTCCCAGATACCTTCCAAAGGATAGACCGTGAAATCCGTCACCTCGTCCTCCGCCTCATCTTTCATCATGGATTTAAAGAGCATTTTTATGGAATAGGCCAGTGAATAAAGGGCAGATACCCGCTCAGAGAAATCTGCTTCATTGGGGTCGCCCGCTCCTTCGATCAAAATGAATTGTTGAGTCGGCACCTCTACCAGCTCTGGCTTTTGCTTGGCTCCATAAAGGCCTTTCTCGCTCTTTCTCCATTCATATTTCATCTTGCTGCCTCCTGTTCTCTTCTTACTATTAGTATACAAGAAGATACCTGACACCCTATGTCAAGTTTTATATTTTTCTGCTAGCTTATGAATCATTTCTTTCATTTTCACTCGGATTTCGGGCGGATCTAAGACCTCCACAGCGTCTCCAAAGGACAGGATGTAACTGTATAGACGATGGTCGTTGGGAATGTCTATTTCTGTGTATAAATTTCCTTCCGCATCTGTCCGAATGTCTCCGCTTATTTCGTCATAAACTCTGAAAGTTACTTTGCGATCAAACTTGACTGCCAACTCAATCGTATTTTCATAGGTCAGTTCTTTTTCCAAGACGACATCTTCAAAGCTGTCCTCAAACCTTTCCTCCAACCGCTCCAGATTTTTCAGTCGAGATAGCTTAAAATACCTGAATTCCTGTCGCAAGAGGCAGAAAGCATAAAGATACCAATTCTGACTTTTAAACAACAAGCGCACAGGCTTGACACAGCGATTTGTCTCCCGCTCATTACTAGCAAAGTAAGAAAAAGAAACAAGGTGCTTGCCTAGAATCGCAGTTTTTAATTGATGAAAGGTTTCTTCATACACTTTATCATTTTGCCAGTGATTAAAATCAACTTCAATCCAATTTGGATTTTTAACTTGAAAAAGCGCCGAAAGTTTTGTGAGAAGGTCACTCTGGTAAAGCTGACTGGTGCTATTCAGACCTTGCAGAGCCGCCATGATCTGCTCTTTCTCCTCCGCTGTCAGCAAGGACTTCCGCAAGACATAGTCCTCTGCGATTTCTATACCGCCACCCTTTCCTTGCGTGGTGTAAATCGGAATCCCCGCGCTGCTTAGAGAATCTACATCCCGATAAATGGTCCGGACCGAGACCTCAAATTTCTCAGCCAGCTCCGTTGCAGTCACTTTCCCTCTCTCTAAAATATAGTACAATATCCGAAATAGTCTATTATTCTGCATGGTCGCTCCATTTCCTCTTCCTATTATACAATACTTGCCATGAGATGTCATGTTTACAAAAAAGCATCGTGACTATTCTGAAATGCCACGATGCCTCTTAATTAAACTATCTTAAAATCACTTCACACTGCTTGACTTGACTTTTCTTTTGACCACTTTACATTCTCATATACGAGTGAATAAGGACCTGCATCGCCATCTTCTCCGTCAAATATTAAATCAAATGTGATGGTTTTTCCTGCGCTTAGATTGGTGCCGATTTGTGTGTTATCAAAAGTGGAGCCATCTAAAATATAAACCTCATCATCCCGATCATATAAGCTAAATGAATACGGACTAAGCAGGATTTGTCGGCTAGACGTGTTTTCTACCGTCACTGAGGCGACAACAGCACTTCCTGTTGACTCATCACCCAAAGTGCGATCCTTGTCCAAGCGGACAGAGTTTACTGTAATCTTGAGCCCTTCAGGAAATTCAACCGCCTCTCCCAATCGATAAGACTTATATTCAGCCGAGTAGCTATAATCATGGCTTTGTTTTACTCGTAATTCTTCGTTTTCAACAGTTAGCCCTAGCGTTATAAGGAACAAGACCGCACAAAATATGGTCATAAGGAAAAGCACAATTCCCAATATTAAGGTCGTCCAGAATAAGGCCTGTTTATGAAGCGGCTTCTTTAACTGGTAAATCAAACCCTTTCCATCCACTATAATCTCTTGTTTTTCATTTTCGTTCATCACTCTTCTCTCCTAACCTTTTGAACCACTTCCTGTAACTGGAGCCAATGTCGGCAGAGCCACTCCTTCTTTTAACAGTGCCTCATGATAAAGTCTGTAAAAAATGTGGTAGATACTGGTCTGCATGCCGCCTTCCACCACTAAGCTGACCCGAAAATTAAACTGGCCACTCGCAGCCATCTGCGGTCCTAAAATATCAGGCTCCTTCAGAATTTCTGGATGCTCTGGAACAGCTTCCGCATTCACATCCGCAATAATCCGGTAAATCTCGTCTAAATCAGTCTCTGCATAGATGGGAATATCAATTAGAACCCGCATATCACCACGAGAAAGATTGCTGACAACGGTGATATTTCGGTTGGGCACAAAGTGAAGCGTCCCGTCCGCATCGCGAACCTGCGTGGTCCGAATCCCCACGCTGACGACTGTTCCGGCAATCTTGATCGCACCGTTGGTCAAGCGGACATTGTCTCCCACATCCAACTGTCGCTCTAGCAGAATAAAGAAGCCATTGACCAGATCAGACAGAAAGCCTTGGGCCCCCATCCCAATCGCTACGCCGGCAATTCCTGCCCCAGCTAAAAGACTCGAGACGGGCATACCCAAAATCGATAAAATCCAATAAAACAAAAGAAAATAAAGCGCATAATTCAGCAAATTCTCAATCAGGCGTGTAATAGTCTTTTGTCGAGCCTCATCCTGCCGAGATAATTTCAAAGATGGCGCAATAATCTTAGCTACCAAAAGATGAAGTGATTTCTTTGCAATATAAAAAAGTAAAATTAAAAATACTAAAGAAACTAACTTCGAGAATATTTCATCTAAAATACCGGACCAATCAAACTGCTGGAAGTATCGGGTAAATACATTGCCGGTTTTAGTCATAGCCCACCTCCTCGTAATGATAGTACCATTATACCATAAAGAAATTTTTCTGCCGAAACGGGATGTTCCTTAGTTTTCTTACCTCATTATTCCATTTATTCTTACTTCTCCCATCTATACTTTAATACATAGGTAAAACGCTGCCTAACAATAAACTTTTAAAACAATTTTATCATTTGAATGAAGAAAACAACCTTTCCCACATAAGATAAAATCAAAACCCAACCTTCCTCTTCAGAAAAGAGAGTGGGACAGACAGCCATGACGACATAGCCGTCACCCACAGAAACACGAAAATA
>NZ_JPEN01000039.1 GCF_000767835.1 Streptococcus sinensis
CTGTAAAAAATAATTGATATTTTAAAAAATTATTCTTGACTTTTTACATAGAATGCCTCCTGAAACTAGAAAGAATAAAATTGTCAGACTGACAACAACCTTTTTCTTCATAACCATACCTCCATTATAGTATCCTATAAAACAACGCTTTCAGTCATCGCTTTCCCACATTGTAGCATAATTTTTTAGTATTGTCCCCTATCGTCTTTTTCTATCGTTTCAGCCAAAGATGGCTTCCTCAATCATCTAGGTAAAATACACTGGTTTATTTTAGGTTTTTAGGCCTTTGAAATCCCAATTCGTCTATTGTCTACCTAAAGGCTAGGCATCTATCCTTTTAAGCTCGTCTTACCGTTTTCTTCATTAAAACACAAAAAGACAAGCTTAGCCTGTCTTTTTACTATCTATTACAATTCAATAATCTTACCTGTTTCGAAGTAAACGACCCACTCGCAGATGTTTTTAGCGTAGTCTCCGATGCGCTCCAGATAAGAGATGACTTGAAAGTAATCGCGACCAGTCACAATCAGTTCGGGATTATGTTTGATTTCTTCAGTTGCTAAATCACGAATATCATCAAAATGTTGGTTGATTTTTTCATCCATAGCTGCGATAGCATAGGCCTGATCCACATTACCATTCAGATAGACATTGAGGGTTTCCTCTACGAAATCCTTGACATCGCGTCCCATTTTCTTAATCTCTTCTTCAACAGACTGGATGCGTACTTCTCCTTTCATCCGAATGGTAGCTTGGGCGATAGACACAGCGTGGTCTCCCATCCGTTCCAAGTCGCTACTGGCCTTCAGTACTGTAATAACTGTCCGCAAATCCTGAGAAACGGGCTGCTGCAAGGCAATAATTTCTAGAGATTTTTTCTCCAACTTCACTTCGTATTCATTGACTTCCGCATCATCTTCAATGACCTGCCGAGCCAAATCACGGTCATGGGTTACAAAAGCTCGAACTGTGCGATTAATCTGCGACAGCACTTCATTTCCCATAGCATAGAATTGATTATGGAGTTTCTGTAAATCTTCTTCAAATTGTACTCTAAGCATAATTTTCCTTTCATAAGCTTTTTCTGATTCCTTTTGATAGAATCAAATTTTTAACCAAATTTACCACTAATATAGTCTTCTGTTTCTTTATTAGCTGGGTTCATAAACATTTCTTTCGTCTCATTAAACTCAATCAAATCACCACCCAAGAAGAAGCCTGTTTTGTCCGAAAGCCGAGAAGCCTGCTGCATGGAACGAGTTACCAAGAGCATAGTATAAGTGTCTTTGAGTCCATACAGAGTTTCCTCAATCTTACCAGCAGAGATTGGATCCAGCGCTGACGTTGGTTCATCTAAGAGGATAATTTTCGGACGAGTAGCCAATACACGCGCTACACAGACCCGCTGCTGCTGACCGCCGGAAAGACCAATAGCCGAATCATGTAAACGGTCTTTCACCTCATCCCAGATAGAAGCCCCTATCAAGGAGCGTTCTACCGCTTCATCTAAGATTTGTTTATCCTTGACACCGTTGATCCGCAGGCCGTAGACAACATTTTCATAAATGGTCATCGGGAAGGGATTGGGTTGCTGGAAAACCATGCCAATCTCCTTACGCAGCTCCACCGTATCTGTCCGAGGACTGTAGATGTTGTGCCCATTATAGATGACCGTTCCTGTCGTTGTTACTTCTGGATTCAAATCACCCATGCGATTGATAGCCTTGAGCAAGGTAGATTTCCCTGAACCTGATGGCCCGATCAAGGCAGTGATTTCATTAGGCATAAAGTCCAAGGAGACACTATTGAGTGCTTTCTTTTTATTATAATAGACCGACAAGTCCTTGACTTGCAAAATAGGTTCTGTCATAAGTTCATTCCTTTATTTTCTTCACCTTTAACCAAAATGACCAGAAACATAGTCATTGGTCGACTGCAGTTTGGCATTTTGGAAAATATTGGCAGTCTTGTCGTACTCAATCAAATCCCCCAGATAAAAGAAGCCGGTGTAGTCACTGGCCCGGGCAGCCTGCTGCATATTGTGAGTCACGATGATGATCGTATAGTCCTTTTTGAGCTCAAACATGGTCTCTTCCAGCTGCATGGTCGCAATCGGATCCAGCGCAGAAGCTGGCTCGTCCATAAGCAAGATATCTGGCTTGACCGAGATAGCTCGGGCAATACAGAGTCGTTGCTGCTGACCGCCTGACAAGGTCAAGGCTGATTTATGAAGATCATCCTTAACTTGATTCCAAAGCGCGGCTTGCTTGAGCGAAGTTTCAACAAGCTCATCCAAGATCTTTTTATCTTTTACACCAGCCCGTTCATGGGCAAAGGTAATGTTGCGATAAATAGACTTGGCAAATGGATTGGGCCGTTGAAAGACCATGCCGATGTGCTTACGCATTTCGTAAACATTAATATCACGACGATTGATGTCAATTCCTTCATACCAAATTTCACCGGTCACATTGGCAATATCAATCGTGTCATTCATACGATTGAGACTGCGGAGATAGGTCGATTTCCCTGATCCAGAAGGACCGATGAGGGCTGTGATTTTATTCTTTTCAAACTGCATATCAATGCCCTTGATGGATTCTTTTTTACCGTAGTAAACATGTAAATCTTTAGTCGAAAGGGCTATCTTTTCTTCAGGAAAAGTAATGATATGTTTTTCATTCCAATTATATTCTGTCATTGCTTCTCCTTTTATGCAGAGGTTAATTTCTTGTGCAAGTAGGAACCGAGTTTGCGGGCTCCAAAGTTGAAAATCAAGATGAAAATCAGGAGCACAGCTGCTGATCCTGCTGACACCACAGTTCCATCAGGAATGGTTCCTTCACTATTGACCTTCCAGATGTGGACGGCCAACGTCTCCGCCTGCCGGAAAATCGAAATCGGACTGGTAATGCTGAAAATATTCCAGTTAGACCAATCCAGAGCTGGCGCAGATTGACCCGCAGTATAGATCAAGGCAGCTGCTTCACCGAAAATTCGACCAGAAGCAAGAACAATTCCTGTCACAATTCCTGGCAAAGCTTCGGGAATGACAACATGTAGGACTGTCTCCCAACGGGAAATTCCCAGAGCCAGCCCTGCTTCACGCTGTGTATGGTGAACGTGGCGTAAGCTATCCTCGACATTCCGAGTCATCTGAGGCAGATTGAAGACAGTCAGAGCCAAAGCACCTGAGATGATAGAAAAGCCATACTCAAACTGCACAACGAAAATCAAATAACCAAAGAGTCCGACAACCACGGACGGCAGCGAGGATAGGATTTCAATACAGGTACGGACAAAATTAGTCACCGGACCTTTTTTAGCATACTCAGCCAGATAGACTCCCGCTCCCATCGAAAGGGGAACAGAGATAATCAGAGTAATCACCAGCAGGAAGAAGGAATTATAAAGCTGAATCCCAATACCACCACCAGCTTGATAGGAAGAAGATTTCCCAGTCAGGAAAGACCAAGAAATATGCGGCAATCCTCTTACCAGAATATAAAGAATCAGAGAGGCAAGGATAGCAACAATGATACCAGCTATCGTGTAGAGGATACCAGTCGCCAATTTATCTAATTTCTTAGCGTGCATAGTTTTTCTTACCTCTTTCTTTTGTAATCAATTTAATGACACTGTTAAAGGCCAGACTCATCAACAGCAAGACCAGAGCCAAGGACCAGAGGACATTGTTGTCAACGGTTCCCATAACAGTATTTCCGATTCCCATGGTCAAAACGGAAGTCAGGGTCGCCGCAGGTGTTGTCAAAGAGGTTGGAATCACCGCAGAGTTACCGACAACCATCTGAATGGCCAAGGCTTCCCCAAAGGCCCGCGCCATTCCAAAGACTACCGCTGTAAAGATACCGGAGCGAGCAGCCTTGAGTGTTACCCGCCAAATAGTCTGCCAACGCGTAGCGCCCATAGCCAGACTTGCTTCACGGTAGTGACGTGGCACAGCACGAAGACTATCTGTCGTCATAAAAGTCACCGTTGGTAAAATCATGACAAAAAGTACGAAAATACCAGACAAAATTCCAAATCCGGTACCTCCAAAAACAGTCCGAACAAACGGAACAACAACCTGCAAGCCGATAAATCCGTACACAACAGACGGAATCCCAACCAAGAGCTCAATCGCAGGCTGAAGAATCTTGGCCCCTTTAGGCGACACTTCAGTCATAAAGACCGCTGCTCCAATAGCAAATGGCGTTGCAATCAATGCTGACAAAATCGTAACAATGAAAGAACCCAAGATCATGGGCAGAGCACCGAATTCCTTACCTGACGGATTCCAAGTGGAGCCAAATAAAAATTCAAACACATTGACTCCGTTGACAAAGAAGGTCGATAAGCCCTTTTGTGCTACGAAGATTAAAATCATGGCTACAATCAGTACGATTAAAGACAGGCAGGCAAAGGTGATATATTTACCAAATTTTTCCAGACGAGAGTTTTTCGAAGGGGATAGTAATTTTTTTGCTAATTCTTCATTTCTCATTTGCTATCTCCTTTTAAGCTCGTAACATTTCCATCAGCATCTTTGCTAACCTGCATTTCCTTGATGGAAATATAGCCCATTCCTGAGACGATTCCATCCTGAACTTCATCTGACAACATGTAGTCCAAAAACTCTGCTGCCAGACCAGTCGGCTTGCCCAATGTATACATATGCTCATAAGACCATAGTGGCCAAGCATTGGTCGCAACATTCTTAGCCGTTGGATCGTAGCCATTGAGCTTCAAAGTCTTGACAGAATCATCCACGTAAGCAAAGGCCAGATAAGAAATAGCTCCAGGAGTTTGGGAAACAATGGACTTAACCATCCCATTTGAGTCCTGCTCCTGACTTTGAACGGCGGATTTACCGTCCATGATGACACTGTCAAACGTAGCCCGAGAACCAGAACTTGCCGCACGGTTGATGATGGAAATCTCTAGATTTTTCCCGCCCAGCTGCTTCCAGTTTGTAACCTCACCGGTAAAAATCTTCTGCAGCTGCTCCGCCGTTAAATTATCGACAGACACTTCTTTATTGACAATCACCGCAATCCCAGCGACCGCCACCTTATGGTCAACAAGGGCTGAGGCGTCAATTCCTTCTTTTTCCTCAGCAAACACATCTGAGTTACCAATTTCAACCGCACCAGACTGAACCTGAGACAAGCCAGTACCTGATCCGCCACCCTGAACATTGACTGTTTTTCCAATGTTGGCTGAACCAAACTCATCCGCTGCTGCTTCGACAAGCGGCTGAAGAGCCGTTGAACCAACGGCAGTCATGGATTCCCCTCGGTCAATCCATCTGGAGCAGGCTGATAGGCTGACTGCAAATAGGACTAGAAGCACTGACAAAATCAGCTTATATTTTTTCTTCACCATTTTTTTCCTCGAAATCTTGAGAATGATAGTGGAATGTCTATTTGAAAGAAACTGAAAATCCCACTATATCCACTATAACATAGAAAGAGGGCTTTGCCTAGTCTTTTGAACGAAAGCGAAGCCCTTTAGGGAAATAATTTTTCAAGGTATTTCCAGTAATTTTTGCAAAACCCAAACCGTTTCCTTGGGCAAGCACTTGATACCAGCCATTTGGATAGTTTTGAGAGAGTTGAACCGTCTCGCCCGCTACATATTTACCAAAAGCCTCGTCATCAATCTCAAGGACAGAGACGACTTCACTGGGCCTCAAGGCTAAACCTAAGGCAAAGCTCGGTTCAAAGCGATTTTTCTTAAATTCTCCTAGATGCAGGCCATTGCGAGCAATTTTCAGCTTAGACATGTCTGGCAGTCCAGCCGGCAGCAGATACAGATTGTTGCCAAAGATATCTAAATGTCCTTCTAGCTCAATTTTTAGATGCTTTTTCTGGAAATCTTGCCAGAGTTTTCTTTGCTCAGCTGTCAATTTATTTCTAACTGCTTTAATTTTTTTAGCAGATTGACTTCCTGTAAAGCAAAATTTCGCTACAAACTGCCCTTCTCCTTTGAAATGGTGGGGATACATACGAGCTGTTTCTGGAAAATCAGTCCCCGCAACCATACCATTGATTTTGGGTATTTCAAGCAATTCCAAAGGAAAATTCTCTAAAAGCCAAGCGACAATTTCTTCATTTTCTTCTGGTGCCCAAGTGCAGGTCGAATAGACCAGCTGCCCGCCTGTCGCCAACATCTTGATAGCGTCCGCTAAAATTTCTCGCTGCAGACGCGCACACTGAGCCGGATATTCCGGACTCCAATACTGGGTGGCATCCGGCTGCTTGCGAAACATCCCTTCGCCAGAGCAAGGAGCATCTAGGACAATGAGGTCAAAATATCCCTGATAAACCTTAGCCAATCTATCCGCAGATTCATTGGTGACAAGGACATTTCGCGCTCCAAAACGCTCAATGTTCTCCACCAAAATTTTACTACGTTTGGCATTGATTTCGTTAGAAACCAGCAAACCTGTATTTTCCAGATAAGAGAGTAAATGGGTAGATTTTCCGCCTGGTGCAGCCGCTAAGTCCAAAACTTTCATGCCCTTTTGCGGTGCTGCAACCTGGGCAACCATCTGGGCAGCCGGTTCCTGAGAATAGACTAGACCTGTGACGTGTTCTACTGACTTACCTGATATTTTTCCATAATAGCCCCAGTCTGTATTTGGGATAGCATTCACAAAATCTTTCTGAGTTTCTTTTAAAGGATTGCTTCGAAAGGCTGAAATCGGCTCTTGATCAAAAGTCGCAAAAAAAGCCTCTGCTTCCTGACCCAAGAGCTTCTCATACTTTTCCTTAAAACCTACTGGAAAGTCCATACTAGCCTTTTCCCTTTCGTAAATACTCTTGTAGTTCACCCAATTTACACTTTGGAGCAATCATGATGGGCTCCTTGGTCTGGAAATTCGGCTGGCCGCCATCTAAAGTCTGAATGACAAACCCCAATTTGTCAGCCATCACGTAGGCCGCTGCATAGTCCCAAGGCCAATTATAAGAGAAATAGGCCGCCAAACCACCAGAAAGGGTCTTGCCAAAACTAATCCCAGCACTGCCATACACACGCACGCCTAAGCAAGCACGAGACAAGTCAGCCAGCCCCCAGTGATTATGCTCCAGCATACTGGCATTTGAAGCGATGAGATATGCTTGCAAGGGTTTATTGATAAAAGCAGACAACTTTCTGTCATTGCAGTAAACATCAAAAGCCCCGCCTCCATGAAAAAGCTGGTCCCGCGTCACATCATAAATCAATCCGAACTGGCCCTGCCCATTTTCAAAATAAGCCAACATAATAGCAAAATCAGCTTGCTGGGTAATGAAATTATTGGTCCCATCAATGGGGTCAATCACCCAGACATTGCCATCCGCGATGTCGTGTCGCAGGTCATTTTCCTCTGCCAAAATCGCATCATCAGGATAACGAGCCAATATTTTCTCAACCAAATCATCCTGAATTTTTTGGTCCATTTGGGTCACCAAGTCAGTCGGACTGCTCTTTTGCACAACATCTAAGTCATCATGCAGATGCTCCTTTAAAAAAACACCTGCCTGACAAACTATTTCTTTCGCAAAACGAAATTTATTTTCCAAGAGAAATCATTCCTTTCCCTTTTCTTTTAGCTTCCTGAACAGCACGATAAAGCGAATAGCCACTGACAGTCTCAAATTCACGGCCTAATCGCTTCTCCTCTCCTTTGCTGGGAACAATTTTCTTAAAGACTGCATAAGACTGGAGCAGTTGTTCCGCTTGAATCTTCTGTTCGTAGGCTTGCTCTACATCATTAAAAAAAGAAAGCACTGAAGCAAGCTCTTCAGTGCTCCACGATAAGTCTAGTGGGTAACTATAATTTTTGTCCATATTTTAAATATCAGCACGCATAGTTGCGGCTCTTAACTCTTCCTTCCGATAACCCCGAGGTAAGAAAGCACGTATTTCATCTTCATTGAAACCGATTTGCATTCGTTTGCCATCAAGGATAATTGGACGACGCAAAAGACTAGGGTTTTCCTCAATCAACTTAATCAGCGTTAAAATCGATAAATCCTCTACATCTAAGTCCAGTTTTTGAAAAATTTTTGAACGAGTTGAAATGATGTCATCTGTTCCGTTTTCTGTCAATGAAAGAATATGCTGCAATTCTGAGGCAGACAGAGGGCTTGTCATGATATTATGCTCCGTAAATGGAACTTCATGATTAATCAACCAAGCACGCGCCTTGCGGCAAGAAGTACAACTCGGCGATAAAAATAGTGTAATCATGCTTTTCTCTTCTTATTTTATATAATAACTAACTCTATTATACTAAATTTAATTTGGCTTGACTATATTTTTTTGAAAATTACTGCCGAATGTCATGAAATTATAAATTTTTCAACTATTTCGATAAGCAGTCCAACTTTTAGCGACCTGCTCATCACTCTGCAGCTGAGCAACGAGAGTCTCGATACTATCAAATTTGACCATCTCCCGAATCTTATCCAACCAAATAATTCGAATGGTATCGCCATAAATTTCCTCAGAAAAGCCAAAAATATTGACTTCAAAACGGAGCTCATCACCTTCAAAGGTCACATTCTTTCCGACACTGGCCATGCCTCGATAAAGCTTGCCATTGTGCTCAACTTCCACAATATAAACACCATCTGCTGGTAGGATCACTCGGTCCAGCGGCGCCAAATTAGCCGTAGGATAGCCAATCGTACGGCCTCTGGCATTGCCATGGACCACGATTCCGCGAGTAGACAAAGGATAACCCAGCAACTGATGTGCCTTGGAGACATCACCACTCTGCACAGCTTGACGGATACGAGTAGAGGAAATTTTTTCATTCTCCTGATTGACTGATGAAATGATAAACACCTGACCATCAAAATAATCTGCTAGCTCATCTGCCTTTCGCTTGTCAGAACCGAAGTGATAGTCAAATCCCGCTACAACTGCCTTTGCTTTGAGCGCAGAGACATACTTATCAAAAAATTCTTGGGCTGTGTTCTTAGAAAAATGGCTGGTAAAATCAATCAGATAAAGATAGTCCACACCTAAATTCTCTAGGTGAGCAGCGCGTTCTTCGGGATGATTCAAATGCAACATCAACTCTGGCTGATAGCGGACGAAAGCCAGCTTAGGTGACTCTGGAAAAGTCAGCACCGCAATTTTCAGCCCTTGCTCAGCCGCAATTCTTTGAGCTTGCTTAAAAAGTGTCTGATGGCCCTTGTGCAAGCCGTCAAAATAACCTAGAACTAGGACAGTATCTTCTTTCTGGATAATATCTTTTTCATTTTTAATTTTAATCGTTTTCATCATTTTTCTATTTTATCACAAAATATCAGAGAAAG
Organism: Streptococcus sinensis; assembly: GCF_000767835.1. Lineage (GTDB taxonomy): Bacteria > Bacillota > Bacilli > Lactobacillales > Streptococcaceae > Streptococcus > Streptococcus sinensis. The sequence continues at coordinate 9,315 of NZ_JPEN01000039.1, forward strand.
ACCTTTTTAGGCTTATAAGACTGGTCTCTTTTTTCTAATATTGCGACTAGCTTACCCTCATGAAAGGCAGCTAATTCCAGTCCAGCATCTTCTAGGGTAATAAATCGACCATAGCGCACTTCTTCCAATTGGTCTGCTGTCAGTTCTAGCTTAGGTAGGTCACCGGTCCCCAGCTCCAAGGGATGGAGGAAGGAGAAATCCTCCACTGCTACTCGCTCTGCTATTTCATCCAAGGTCAAGGCATCATCTAAACTCATACCCGCTGAGTAAGTCCGTGTCAGCTGGGACATATGACTGGCCAAGCCAAGCTTGGCTCCCAAATCAACAGACAGAGTCCGAACATAAGTCCCCTTGCTGCACTTCACTCGAAACCGAAAGCAGGCTTGTTCATCTACGTAGGAAATCGGACTGGTGCGTTCAAAGCTAAAAATAGTCACCTGACGCTCTGGCCGCTCCACTTCTTGACCCGCTCTTGCATATTCATAAAGCTTGCGGCCATTTACCTTGACTGCAGAGTACATGGGCGGAATCTGGCGAATCTCACCGGTCATGGACTCCATCGCTTCATCGATAAGGGCTTCTTCTAAAAGTTCCGTCACTGGCGTCCGCTCTAGGATGTCTCCACTGGCATCCTCTGTTGTCGTTGAGCAGCCCAGAGTAATTTCACCTTCGTAAACTTTGCCCTCCTCCTGCATGAACTCGACCAAACGTGTCGCCTTGCCTACAGCAATCGGAAGTACTCCGACCACATCTGGATCCAAGGTGCCTCCGTGACCGATTTTCTTGGTTTTCAAAATCTTGCGCAGCTTAAATACCGCATCATGCGAGGTCATGCCCGCTTCTTTTCTTAAGTTGATAATTCCGTTCATTGATTAACTTTCTAAAAATACTAAAACTCTCTTTTGGAAATCCTTATGCTGTTCATAGAGTGCGTGGCCACAGTCTGGCAAAATAGTGAGCTGGCTATCTTTGATATGTTGATGTAATTCGAGCGAAGCTTCTGCACCTAGAACATCATCTTCTTCTGCTCCAATGATTAGCGTAGGACAATTGATCTTTTCCAGAACTGCTAAACTATCATGTCTTAAGCAAGATATTGCCTGAATAGCAATCCGCTGTTTATCTTTAATGCAACCAAAGATTCCCATTATTCGATAAAGGTATTTAAACTTTCCAAAGGATTTAGCCGTATAAGAGTGACTTGCAATATCCAACATCAGTTCCTTATAGGATCCAGTCTGACTCAACTCAAGCCAGCGAGTAATCCGCTCCCTACCAAGATTATTCAGTTTCGCAGTTGTAACTGTCAAAATCAATTTTTCAACTCTTTCTGGGAAATCTGCTGCCAACCACTGAGCAATCATACCGCCTTGGGAAATTCCTAGAACAGCTTCCGCTTTCAGCCCTAAGACCTCCATAGCTTCAGCTATATCAGTCGCCATATCTCGTGTTGTGTAATTTTCTGGCAATTCATTGACTCGGCTAAAAACATACACTTGGTAAGCTGTTGCGAATTCCCTATAAGATAGGGCAAGCATTTGCGCCATTCCCTTAACAGTCGCCAAACCATCCCCTAGACCTGGGATGATGAGCAGAGGTTTCTTACCTTTTCCAAAGGTCACATAGTCCATGCTCTTATCGTTAAAATGCAGGACATAATTTTTTGCACGATAGACCATATTCAGAATCCTCCCGAAATCTTACTTACAAGAATAGTTCAAGGCCTGTTATTACTTTTTCAAAGCCTCAAACTTAGCTTTCATAGTAGGATTTTTGCGTGTCAGTTTTTTGACAGAGACATCGTCCAGTTTATTGTTAGCTAAGCGCAGCTGGTTCTCGGAAGTCGTCAGGAATTTCTTGATCTCTTCCATCCGGCGGATTGCCTTATCAATCTCCTCGATGGCCTTGCCAAAGTTGGTCGAAGCAGACTGATAGTTCTTGGCGAAAGCTACTTTAAAGGCATCCAAATCTTCCTCAAAATGCGTAATATCAATATTCTGCTCCCGTACCAAGGCCAGCTCCTGCTTGTACTGGAGTGAGTTAAGCGCAGCATTGCGTAAGAGGGTAATCATGGGCAGGAAGAACTGAGGCCGGATAACATACATTTTTTCATAGGCATAGGACACATCGACAATACCCGAATTGTAGAGCTCACTATCAGCCTCCAGAAGAGTCACCAGAATAGCATACTCGCAGCCTTTCTCCCGCCGATCCTTATCTAGCTCTTTGAAGAAATGCTCGTTTTTCTTCTTGGTCGCCGTCTCATCGCCTTCATTTTTCATCTCAAACATGATGGAGAGGATTTCTACACCATTTTCATCCACCTCTCGATAAATGTAGTCACCCTTGCTGCCAGTTCTGGCATCATTGTCCTTGCCGAACTCCGCTCGTGGAAACATAGCCATACGATTCTTGTTAAACTCGTACTCGCAGTGCTGTTCCAGACTTTCACCAATCATCTTAGTAGATTGCTTGGCTTTGAAATCCTTGTAAAACTCAATGGTTTCATTTTTCTGACGCAGTTCTACCTCATAGCGTTCTTTGAGAGAGGTCTGAGCCAGCGCCGCTTCCTTTTCTTGCAAAACTAGCTGATTCTTCACCTCATCCCGCTCTTTTTCCAGCTCAGACAAGGTCTTTTGAAGTTGATTTTCATGCTCCAATTGCAGAGTTTTCAGCTGATTTTCCAGTTGCTGGACTTCCTTGTCTTTCTCCTGTAATTGAAGACTAGCTGCCTGCTCCGCCTCTTTCTTTGCTAATTCCTGCTGGATCTCAAACTGCGCAATTTGACTTTGAAGTTCTATGATAACTTGATTTTGGTCTGCTATACGCTTATCATAGTTTTTTTCAACTTCTTGCTTTACTAACTCTCTCTCTGTCTCAAAATGACTAATCTTATGATGTAAATCAGCAATTTCCTGCTCCTTCTCTGCTAGTATGAGCTGTTGCTGATTTTGAGCCTCTTTTTTCGCAAGCTCCTGCTGACTATCAAATTGAGAAATTTGATTACGAAGCTCCGTGATAGTCTGATCCTTGTCAACTATAGATTTGTCATACTCTTTCTCAACTTCCTTTTTGACCAACTCTTTTTCAGTTTCAAATTGCTCGATTTGGTGCTTTAGTCGACTGATTTCTTGATCTTTTTGAGCGCTGAGAGTCTGCTGTGCATTCTGCGATTTTTGCTCTGCTAAAGCCAGCTCCTGCTCAATCCGAGCATGAATTTCCTTGTCAAACTCCGCCGTCCGAACCTGCGACAAAAGCTCACTGTATTGGCTCTCATTGACTGTAAAAACCTCCCCGCAGTTAGGGCATTTGATTTCGTTCATGGCTACCTCATTCAAGATTTTTCTCTACTTCATTATACCATTCTTCCCTTTAAATGAAAAACAGCAAGCCAAAGGGGCTCGCTGTATCAACTGTTAATCAGCTATCTCAATCCGCCAGCTAGCAGCTGTTTTTCTTTCTTGGATAAACTTGCTATAGAGGCCTTTTTTGGCTAGTAAGTCTCGGTGTTTGCCTTGCTCGACAATGCGGCCTTGATCCAGCACCAAAATCTGGTCTGCATGCTCAACTGTCTTGAGTCGGTGGGCAATCATGATAATAGTCTTATCGCGAGTCAGAGCCTGAATAGCCTGAATGAGGGCTTCTTCGTTCTCTGGGTCGACATTGGCTGTTGCTTCATCCAGAATGATAATAGGCGCATTCTTGATAATAGCCCGAGCGATGGAAATGCGCTGACGCTCACCTCCAGAAAGACTGGCACCTCCTTCACCAATCTTGGTGTCATAGCCATCAGGCAGCGAGAGGATAAAGTCATGACAGGCCGCTTTCTTGGCAGCTTCCATCACTTCTTCCAGACTAGCTTCTGGCTTGCCAAAACGGATGTTATTGGCAATGGTATCCTCAAAGAGATAGACGCTTTGGAAGACAAAGCTGAAATTGCGAATCAGGCTGTCATAGCTGTAAGCCCTGACATCATGTCCGTCCAAACTGATACTTCCTTGGTCCACATCCCAGAAGCGGGCGATGAGGTTGCAGAGCGTTGTTTTGCCAGAGCCAGAAGGTCCGACCAGGGCAGTTGTTGTTTTTTCTGGAATGGTGAGGGAAACCTGGTCAATGATTTTCTTATTTCCATAAGAGAAGCTAACATCTCTCAGCTCAATCTGGCTGCTCTTAGGCTCAATGTCCTGACCGCTGATGTCCATCGGCTGGATAGCCAAAACTTGATTGACCATATCAACCGACAAATCAACAATGCGTAAGAGCGCTGAAAAACTGCCTACACCATCCAGATTTTCATAGACCATAAAACCACTGATAATCATCATGATAGCCACTAGTAACTCCATGCTGCCATTCAGATAAAAGTAGATTGAGAAGAGTCCCATAAAGAGTCCAGTCAGCTTGGTAATCATACCTTGGAGGGCAATATATGGCGAAGTGACTAGGGCCAGCTTGGTATCCAGTCGGCTCTTTGCATCAATCGTCTGCGATAGCTTCTTGCTAGATCGGCTAGCTAGATTGTAGTTCTTGACTTCAGCAATACCTTGGCTGTACTCGAGAACCACTTCGACCAGATTCATATCTGCCCTGTGCTTGATATCCGATACCTTACCCGCCTGCCAGCGCATGAGGCTATTGGGCAAGAGAAAAAGATTCAGCCCCACCAGCAGAACCAAACCAATCCGCCAGTCAAAAATAAAGACTAGAATCGTAATCAAAGCACACGAGAGAAAACCCTGAACTGTCATCATGACTACCCGCGTCGCTACGTCGGATAAGGCTTCCAGTGTATTGGTTGTGACACTGGTGATTTTTCCTAAACTGGTTTGGTTGAAATAGCCCATTGGCAGATAGCGCATGTGCTGGGCAATCTCAATCCGTTTCTGAGCACAGGTATTATAGCCAGCTTCCGTCTGCAGCATAGTAATTTTCAGTGTAATCCAGATATTAAGCAGAACAGAAATAGCCATAATAACCAAGGACATCCAAAAAGTTTGTATGGAAAGATTTTTCTCAATCAACCCCATGATTACTAGACCAATGGCTGGAATACGCAGGGCGATAATCAAGGATTTGATTACCCCCAGATAAATGGATAGATAAAATTTTCTGCAATCTTCTGGCTGGCAAAATTCAAAGAATTTTTTCAGTATACTAAGCATGAGCCACCCCTCCTTCCAGCTGGTCTCCATCCTTAACCGCTATATGAGCCTGCCACATGGAAGCATAAATCGGACAGGTCTCTAACAGTTCCTCATGACGCCCTTGAGCCTCAAGTCGACCGGCATTAAGGACTAGAATTTGTTCTGCCGTCTTAATGGTTGACAGACGATGGGCAATAACAATCAGCGTTCGACCCTCAATCAGCTTAGCCAGGCTAGACTGGATACGAGCTTCATTTTCCGGATCAGTATAGGCTGTCGCCTCATCTAAGATAATGATCGGTGCATCCTTAAGCATGGCACGGGCAATAGCAATCCGCTGACGCTCACCACCAGACAAATGACTGCCACCAACACCAACGCGAGTCTGGAAACCTTCTTCCAGCTGCAGGATAAAGTCATAACAGCCACACTTTCGAGTAATTTCCATAACTTCTTCATCCGAGGCTGCAGGATTTCCCATGCGGATATTATCCATAATACTTTCATCAAAAAGGTAATTGTCCTGAGTAACATAGGCAATCTGCTGACTGTAATAATCCAGCGGTAACTGGCGGATGTCGACTCCGCCGTAAGTAATCTGACCAGAGGAAACATCCCAGAAGGAAGCCAAGAGTTTGGCAATGGTGGATTTACCTGATCCCGACGGACCGACCAATGCATTGATACTGCCTTCTTTGATAACAAAGGAAATCCCATGCAAGACCTCTTCTTCTGCAGAGTAGCCAAAAGAAACATCTTTCATAACCAAATCACACCCCTGAGGTTTTTCTACCAGAGCAATCGGCCTTTCCAGATTTTCCTTTTCCAAAATAGCAATGACTTCCCCAAAGATAGATCCCACCTTGCGCAATTCGTCCATATAGCTGGCCACCAAAATCAAAGGTGTCAGCAGGCTGAGCGATAAGATAATCATAAGGATGAAATTGCCTGCACTGACGCTTCCTCGCAGATAAAAATAAGTTCCAGCCGGTAGCAAAAAGAGTAAGCCAGAAGGTAGAAAAGCTGTCACAATAGCCATTTCCAGATTGAATTTGCGCATCCATTCGATAAAACAGTCCGCTCCTTCTTTGGCGGCTTTGACAAATTTATCGTAGGAGAATTTCTCCTTGCCAAAAATCTTGATGACCTCAATCCCATTGATATATTCAACAGCCGTATCGTTGAGTTTCTTGGTCTTAACAATGGTATTCTGATAATCAGCTTCGCTGTTAGCCGCCATCCGAATATAGGCCAGAACAGCGATAGGTAGAGTTAAAAGCGAAAACAGAGCCAGCCGCCAGTCAATGACAAACATGGCCACCAAAATCAACAAAGGGCCAAAAAGACCAGATGTAAACTCAGGAATCAGATGGGCCAAGGTAGTCTCGGTCGCATCCACCCGCTCCACAATAATGTTCTTGTAGCTGCCAGAAGACTGATCTAAGACCGTTCCTAGAGGCAAGAGTCGCAATTTCTCGGTCAGACGGTAGCGCATCTCCGCCAGAATCTTAAAGGTTGCTGTATGGGAAAGCAGGGTAGAAATGCCATGAAAACCCCAATAAGCTATCCAGAAAATACCAACCCAAATAGACTGGACCAGATAGAAATCCCAATCCCGGTTGCCAGCCAAGAGCTGATTAATCATATTTCCCACCAAAAAGTAGGGTAGAAAACCAGCTAGCACAGAAGCAAAGGCAAAAGTCAAACTGAGGATAAAATAGAGTTTGTGATGGGAAACAAATTCCCAAATCCAAGCAAAGACAGATCTTTTCTTCATATCAAATCCTTCTTTCATCAATAAACAGGGAGTTTTATGAACCACCAGTTTCTTTTTATTATAAATTCTGACAATTCTAATGTCAAGAGAATTAAAGAGACAGAGAAATATTTTTATCAATCCTTATGCTTAATGCTTTTTCCACTTCTAAAATATTACAAAAGAGTCTGGGACAGACAGCCATGACGACATAGCCGTCACCCACAGAAACACGAAAATAAA
>NZ_JPEN01000032.1 GCF_000767835.1 Streptococcus sinensis
TATAAAATAATTAAGAAAGGGTTTATACTGGCGGAAGCTACCCGCTAATATAAATATAAGGTATACTTATGGTAACACGTCGTAAATTTTCTCCGCAGGAAATAAGAAAAGATTCTTCTTATTTTTCGCCTTTGAAGACCATTGTGGAAACAGCCTTTTATGAAAATCAAGTCCAAGCTATCAAGACGGTAGAAGAAGCCTATCAGCTTGCTTCGACAGCTGCTGGGACGGTTGTGCTGGACATGCCAGTTATTCATACCAAGGAGCTAGGTCTTCCTTCTTATGCACGCGTTTTATTGACCAATTCGGGGGCTGTTGTCGGCAGAACAGCCAAGGCTAGAAGAATCTATGGCAGAGATAGCGAAGAAGATGAGCATTTGCTTTTTCTTGTCCGGAGTGCAATTTACCAAGCACATAAAAGAACCTTCTATAAGGCTGATGCTGTGGTCGGGCTAGATGAGGACTTTATGGCCTACGCTCATCTGATGGTTCCTCAGGAAGAAATCAATAACCTGTACTCCTGGCTCTTGAATTTCCAAATTTTGGATGAGGAATTTAAAAATCGACTGAAAGCGTCTAAAAAGTATGAAGAGAATGATATCTTTGTCTTTTTTGATCCTAAGTGGAAGCATCCAGATTACCCAGAAGGGCTTGTATATTTTGATACCAACCATAACTGTGCCGTCATTTTGGGCTTGAATTATTTCGGAGAGCTGAAAAAGGCCACTTTGACCTTGGCTTGGGGAACGGCTGCCAGAAACGGTTATGTTGCCTGCCACGGGGGCTTGAAAATTTTCAAGCAGAGTATTGATAAAGAGGACTATGTCGCATCATTCTTCGGGCTATCTGGCTCAGGGAAATCCACGCTGACACATGCCAAGCATGACCATAAATATGACATCAAGGTTCTCCATGATGATGCCTTTATTATCTCGGTCAAGGATGGCTCCTCTATTGCCCTCGAGCCGTCATATTTTGACAAGACAAATGACTACCCTACAGGTCATAGTGAGCAGGATTTCTTTGTCACTGTGCAGAACTGTGGAGTGACACTAGATGAAAATGGACGGAAAAAGCTGGTAACCGAGGACATCCGCAATGGAAATGGGCGGACTGTCAAATCGCGCTTTGCTACTCCGAATCGAGTGGACCGGATTGACGAACCCATCAACGCTATCTTCTGGATTATGAAGGATGACTCTCTCCCGCCACTAATCAAGATTAATGATCCTCTTATGGCTTCTACGATGGGCTGTACTTTGATGACCAAGCATTCCAATGCTGAAAATGTTATTGGTCTGCATGATGATTTGGTTATTGAGCCTTATGCCAATCCTTTCCGCGTTTATCCGCTGGTGGAAGATTATCGGAAATTCCGTCGTTTATTTGAGTCAGGCGTTGCCTGCTATATCATCAATACTGGATTTTATATGGGGAAGGGCATCTCAAAGGAAGTGTCTTTAGATATTATTGAACAGATAGTAGATGGGAAGGCAGAATTTAGACCTTTCGGACCTTTGGAAGGCTTTGAATATCTTAACTACGAAGGATATGCCGTTCCAAACTTTGATTACAAGTATAGACAGCTCATCCGTGAAAGGATGCAGATTCGTTTAAACTTCTTGCTAGCTTTCAATCAGAAATATCCTAAGACAGCTCTGCCTGTCGGAGCTATTTCTCGGCTGGAAAAGGTTTTGCAGGATTTGGATTCCTGATTTGCAAAACGCTTTCTACGGAATCCTCATGCACGAATCTTGAAAATATGTTATAATCAAGTCTGATTATAATTTTTAGGAGAAGAATCCATGGAAGACCCTGGCAGTCAGAGTATTTTATTGCAAGCAATACTGCTATTCGTTTTAACTTTATTAAATGCCTTTTTCTCAGCTTCTGAGATGGCGATGGTATCGCTCAATCGGTCTCGCGTAGAGCAGAAAGCTGAAGAAGGCGATGCCAAATACATTCGTTTATTAAAAGTTCTTGAAAATCCCAATAACTTTCTATCGACAATTCAAGTCGGAATCACCGTCATCAATATCCTGTCGGGGGCTAGCTTTGCGGACAATCTGGGGAAAATCTTTTCCTCTTGGCTGGGAAATTCTGAAACGGCGCATGCAGTTGCTAGTTTTCTGGCACTTGCGCTTTTGACCTATATTTCCATTGTTTTGGGAGAGCTTTATCCTAAGCGGATTGCCATGAATCTCAAGGACAGTTTAGCCATTCGTACCGCACCTGTGATTATTTTCGTAGGAAAAATCGTTAGTCCTTTCGTTTGGTTGCTCTCAGCTTCGACTAATCTCCTCAGTCGGATTACGCCGATGCAGTTTGATGATGCAGATGAGAAGATGACGCGGGATGAGATTGAGTACATGCTGACCAAGAGCGAGGAGACGCTGGATGCAGACGAAATCGAAATGTTGCAGGGGATTTTCTCGCTGGATGAGCTGATGGCGCGTGAACTGATGGTGCCACGGACAGATGCCTTTATGGTCGATATTCAGGATGATACCAAGGAAATTATCCAAAGCATTCTCAAGAAGAATTTCTCTCGGATTCCAGTTTATGACGGAGACAAGGACAATGTCATTGGTCTCATTCACACAAAACGTCTCTTGAATGAAGGTTTTGTCAATGGTTTTGACAATATTGTTCTGCGCAAGATTTTGCAAGAGCCGCTCTTTGTACCCGAGACGATTTTCGTGGATGATTTGCTCAAATCTCTCCGTAATACCCAAAATCAAATGGCAATTCTGCTGGATGAGTATGGCGGTATGGCAGGTCTCGTGACTCTGGAAGACTTGCTGGAAGAGATTGTCGGTGAAATTGAAGACGAAACAGACAAGGTCGCGGTGGAAGTCTATGAAATTGGTGAGAATACCTATATCGTATTGGGAACGATGACACTCAATGACTTTAATGAGTATTTTGAAGTTGAGATAGATAGTGATGACGTGGATACCATTGCTGGTTACTATCTGACGGGTGTAGGAACCATTCCAAATCCAACAGAACGCATCAGCTATGAGGTTGAAAGTCAGAATAAAAAACTGATTTTGACCAATGACAAGGTCAAAAACGGCCGTGTCACCAAGGTGAAAGTGGAAATATCCGAAATCCTTGAAGAAGCTGAAGAAGCTGAGAAATAAACTCGGTTCAGATGTAGCTGAGAAAACATGCTTTTCACTCAGTAATATCACAATTAGATAGATAAAAAGGCTTAAAATCATTGTTCTAAAAACTTTGTTTTTAAGCCTTTTATCGTTTTATAAAATTTTCTCGAGTTTCATCAAATATTGGTGTAAGGGGATTTTTCAGCTGCTTTCAACCTGCACTTGCATTCTAATAAACATGTCGCGGTGCTTTTCATTTAGTTGAGGTTGTTCATGAATCACTTCGCAGATATAATCACCTGTAACCAGATAGCCTGCATCGGCTAATTCTTGGTGAAAATGAGGGAGATTTCTCACTTCTTCTTCGAATGATGAACAGTAAGCAACAGCATAGCTTCCTTTAGGCAGTATGGCTGGAATGAGATTTGGAAGTTCATTTTGAGTCTGGTGAAAGAGGCAAAACTGATTTGAGAACCAATTTTGATTTAGAAAATCTCTTTGCTTCATAATAGAGCCAACTCGACTGAAATTATTAAAAAAGGGGTTGTAATTGAGAATTTCCTGTTTGAAATAGCGGAGATAGAGTTCATACTCTTCGTTGTCTAACTGGTAAATGTTTTGATCAATAGAGAAGGATAGAATGTGTCGTTCAGGAAATGCCACAATTTCCAACTTTTGATCAGTCTGCTTTTCGCCATAAAGCTGTGCACCAGAACGAAAAATTTCAATTTCCTTTATCCGCTCTTCTAGCATTTCTTTTTCTTGGAGTAATTGCTGATACCGTTCTTCAATAAGCCGGTGCAGATGAAACTGATCTCGATCGGAGAGAATTTCCTTGATTTCTTTTAAAGAAAAATCTAATTGTCGTAGATATTGAATGGAGTCAACGAGTGAAGATTGATTGATGTGATAGTAGCGGTAGTTAGTCTCGGGATCAACCTCATAAGGCCTTAAAAGACCAATCTGATCATAAAATCGTAAAGTCTGAATGGAAATGTGATTGATTTTAGAAAATTCTCCAATACGCAAAATTTTTTTCATTTTTCAAAACTCTCTATTGACTCTCTAGTTACTAGAGATATTATACTATAATTGTGAAAAATATTACAATTAAAGGAGGGTTTCCAATGAGAAATGCAAAAATTCGTGCCGTGCAATATGGCTGTGGCAAAATGTCCAAGGTTATTTTTAAATATCTAGTGGACCACGGTGTGGAGATTGTTGGCGCTATTGACAATAATCCTGCGATAGTAGGACAAGATGTTGGTGATTTTGCGGAATTAGGCTACAAGACAGGTGTTTTGATTTCCGATAAAGCTGACAGTGTATTTGACCAGTGCGATGCCGATATTGCCATTGTTACCATTGCCTCCTATATGCCTGATATGTATGGCTTTTTTGAAACAGCTATCAAGCATGGTGTTAATATCATCACGACCTGTGAAGAAGCTATTTATCCATGGACGACGTCACCATCTGAAACGAACCGCTTGGATAAGTTGGCTAAAGAATATGGTGTCACCATCATGGGCTCTGGTATGCAAGATATCTACTGGATTAATATGCCTTGCTTGGCTATGTCTGGTCTCAATCGCATTCAAAAAGTCAAAGGGGTTGCCAGCTATAATGTAGAGGATTATGGTTTGGCTTTAGCAGAAGCGCACGGTGTTGGCTATGATGTAGAACGATTTGATAAAGAAATTGCTTCTGCCGAAAGTTTGCCATCCTATATGTGGAATGCTGCGGAAGCTATCTGCTCTAAGATGAACTGGACCATTCAGGATATTTCACAAAAGAGCGTGCCTTACATTTTGGATGAAGATGTTTATTCAGAAACGCTAGGTCGAGTTATTCCGGCAGGACAGGTAACAGGCATGTCAGCTGTGACAACGATTCACACCCATCAAGGAATTGAATTGGAAGTAGAATGTATTGGCAAGGTTTATCGGGAAGATGATGGTGATATGTGTGATTGGGAAATTACAGGTGATCCAAATCTAGTCTTTTCTGTCAGCAAGCCAGATACTGTGTCTCTGACTTGTGCCACAATTGTCAATCGTATCCCGTCTGTGCTGGATGCACCGGCAGGTTATGTGACCTCTGATTTGGCGCGTACCTTGACTTATCCGACTTATCCGCTTCACACTTATGTAGAAAATTAAACATATCCTAAAAAATAAGCAGGCTGTCCTTGTGATAGCTTGCTTATTGCTTTGTTAGGCTTATAATTGCAAATTTGCTTTGGTTTATAGGGGACTAGTGTAATAAAGCAAGCATAATTCGCATTTTAACAAACTTGGAGTATTGTGGTGATGTCGTCAACTTCAAGGCAGAAAAGCCTTACAAAGATAAGCAAAATCACTATTTAGCTAGAAGCAACCGGCAGATGATTGAAAAGTGTATGAAGCAATCATTGACAGAGCGACTTTGGAAGATATAGAGCGTATATTGAAAAATAGACTCGTCAAAAGATCAAACGGAGACGGAGAAATTCAGCTCTTATCAGGACTGATATGCTACCATCTTTTGTATCCTTTCTCGCTCTTTCTATCTATTCCTATGAAAGATCTGAAAACAAGTATGTATGCTGACAGTAGAAATAACACCTTAAAAATGATATAATATAATAAGTATTTAGCTAGAAAAATCAAATTTAGGAGGCAACAATGAATAAAAAAAGAGATTGGTTTGGTATTTTATTCGGTGCTATATGGTTTTTAGCGTCACTGCTGATTTTGGTTCTTTATATGGGAGGAAATCTTAATGGTTCAATACCTGTCCCAAGAGTACTCCTTATAATATATGATTGGCTCGGTATTGTTCCGGGAGCAATTGTTCAAATGATACTGAGTGCTTTATTGTTTATCTTCAGCATTAGAAAAAAGTAATCTAAATAATACTGTGACTGGTTGAAATAATTCAATCATATCAATAAATACTAACTTAAGAGACAGTAAATCAAATTGGTTTGCTGTTTTTCTCTTGCTTAAAATAAAAAACTGTTAAAACATAAAGAATAAGAGCCACAAATACTTGCTCTAATGGTCCGGCAACTACTGAAATTCTTTTAAAACGCGTCAGCTAATCCTGTTGCAATTTTTTTCGCTTCTAGGAGTTTGACCACGTTTCCAATAAGGATTGGTATCTATACTGATCACGTCAATATAAACTTTTTTAAGTTTTTTGTGGTATAGTGGATAAAGTATAAAATTGAATTTACTGTTTCATGCAGAAGGAAGGAGTAACGATGAAACTATTAGAACAAATTCGTCCGTCGCAACCGCTAAAGCATTTGAAGTGGTTTGACATTGTGATTATTACTGTGATTATGTTTGGCCAGTTTATCTATCGGTCGACAGAGCTCTACTTAGGTAGCATGGATCAAGTCCCTTATACTGAGGGAATAACAGATACCGCAAGTAATGGCGCTGCTTACTCTAGCAATTTGTATCTTCAGTTAATTTTGTTGGCTCTAGCCCTGCTCTATCTGGTCATTCGCCGCTATGACTTTAAGCAACTCCCTATCCGTTTTAGCTGGTCTGTACTGTTTTGGGTTCCTTTTATCTTTGCTCTGATGGGAATTATTGCAGATACCGTAACGACAATCAGCGGAGAGTATAATTATTTTGATCCGCAATTGTGGCCCTACATTGACCTGATGGAGATTGTCCGTAAGTTTGCTGCCTTAAGTCCGATGGCTATCCTTTATAGCTTGCTGAATGGCTTTTATGAAGAATTCTTCTTTTTAGGCTTGCTAACCTCAGTTGAGGACAAATATAAATGGCAGGTTCTTCTCTATTCGACTCTTATCCGTTTTTCTTTCCATACTTATCAAGGGCTACTCTGGGCCTTTATGATTGGGGTTGTCTTTGGCCTTCTCTATTACTTTCTCTATAAGTACAAGGTTAAAAATCTCCTCCCTTTCTTTCTCATGCATGCTCTGGCGGACATGTTTGGCTCCAGCCTGATCTATCTTTTAGTTAATTGGAGTTCATAAAAGGGATTGGCATATTTTCCAATCCCTTTTGTTTATAAATATTTCTCTGCCACAGCATAATCACCTGGATAGACAACTTTTTGGTCATTAATGATTTGATAGGCATCGGCACCCTTGCCGGCAAGAATGACCGCATCGCCTTCAGCATTCGTTAGGCTGAGGGCTTTTTTGATGGCTTCCTCACGATCAGCAATCATGTTCACTTCAAAGGTTATGTAGCTGGCAATCTCACGGGCGATGGCAATAGGATCCTCGCGATTCGGATCATCAGCTGTCAGAATGATGTTCAACTCAGGATGCTGGTTGAGCAGGAGGCCGAAGTCCTTACGCCGACTCTCACCCTTGTTTCCGGTTGCTCCCAGAATCAAGACAATGTTCCCTTTTTGGTGTTCTTGAACGACAGACAGCAACTTAGCCAAACTGTCGCCATTATGGGCGTAGTCAACAAAGACCTTGGCACCATTTTTTTGAGTTAGAACCTCCATACGGCCGGGTACACGTGTTTGGGCAACACCTGAATGGATATCTTCTAAAGAAGCGCCCAGTCGCAGACAGGCTAGTCCTGCAGCGATAGCATTTTCCTGATTGAAGCGGCCGATTAGCTGGATATCATGGGAACCAGCCAGTTTTCCTTGGACTTCAAAGGAAAAGGCGAGGGAATTCAGGATGGCATTGCTGGAAGCTGGCCCATAAAAGTCATGGTCATAAGCAGCTACTTGCTCGGCTAAAACCTGAAAATGGTCCATGCCACTGTTGACGACAACAGCTCGGCTATTGTCCATCAGGAGTCGCTTGTGGTAGAAATAGTCTTCAAAAGTCGGGTGCTCAATAGGGCCAATATGATCAGGGCTGATATTAAGAAAGACGCCCACATCAAAGGTCAGGCCGTAGACCCGCTTTTTAAGATAGGCTTGGCTGGATACTTCCATGATCAGATGGGTTCGGCCATTGTCGACAGCTTCCGCCATCATTTTGAATAAATCAAGACTTTCAGGAGTTGTGAGAGTTGATTTAAAGAAAGTTTCTCCATCCAGAGTGGTGTTCATAGTAGAAAGCAGGGCTGGTTTGTGGCTTTGTTTTAAAATATTAAAAGCAAAATAAGCCGACGTGGTCTTGCCCTTGGTGCCAGTGAAGGCCAAAAGTTTGAGCTTTTGTTCTGGATGGCCGTAAAATTCCATAGCAAGCAGACTCATAGCTTGCTTGACATCGTTGACTAGGAGGGCTGGAATACCAACTTCAAAGTCTGTTTCGCTAATATAAAATCTAAGCCCAGCTGTCACAGCTTTTTCCAAAAATTCTCTCTTGAAATGATCGCCCTTGACAAAAAAGAGAGTAGAAGCATCAGCTTCTCGGCTGTCATAGCTAATCTTGGAGAAGGCGAATTCGCTGTCACCGTAATCAAAGAAGTATTCTCCGTTTGCAATAATTTCACGGAAATTGTGGTCTTTTTTTAAAATATCTAATGCAGTTTTAATTTTTATCATATCTCTATTGTAAACCTAAAGACTATGTTTTACAAGAGCTCAGGAAAAGTTTATAATAAAATAAGAATAAATCAAAGAGGTTATTTATGGACCAACCAAAAACAACAAGTCAGCAGCAGCAAATGTTGCGGGGGACTGCCTGGCTGACTGCCAGTAATTTTATTAGCCGTCTCTTAGGAGCTATTTATATCATTCCTTGGTATATCTGGATGGGACGGCACGGAGCGGAAGCCAATGGTCTCTTCACCATGGGCTACAATATCTATGCATGGTTTCTGCTGATTTCTACAGCAGGAGTACCGGTGGCTGTCGCTAAGCAGGTGGCCAAGTACAACACCATCGATAAGGAAGAGCATAGTTTTACCCTTATTCGTGAGTTTTTGAAATTTATGCTACTTTTAGGAGCCGTTTTTGCAGTCATCATGTACCTGCTGTCTCCTGTTTTCGCTAGCATGTCGGGCGGTGGCAAGGACTTGATTCCAGTCATGCAAAGCCTATCATGGGCTGTGCTGATTTTCCCGTCCATGAGTGTTATCCGCGGCTTTTTCCAAGGATTTAACAATCTTAAGCCTTATGCTATCAGCCAGATTGCGGAGCAGGTTATTCGGGTTATCTGGATGCTCCTGACCGCCTTTTTCATCATGAAGATTGGGTCTGGAAACTATGTAGAGGCTGTCACCCAGTCCACCTTTGCTGCCTTTATTGGTATGCTGGCTAGTATGGGAGTTTTGGTTTTCTATCTGTGGAAGACTGGCATGTTGCGGTCCATTCTTGATAAACCTGAAAATTCAGCAGAAATCAAGGGGCGGACTTTGCTCTGGGACACGGTTCGGGAAGCAATTCCTTTCATCATTACAGGCTCAGCCATTCAGCTTTTCCAAATCATTGACCAGATGACCTTTATCAACAGCATGAAGTGGTTCACAAGTTTCAATGAGTCTCAGTTGAAAGTCATGTTTGCTTACTTCTCAGCCAATCCTAATAAGATTACAATGATTTTGATTGCTGTGGCAACTTCTATCGGGGGAGTTGGAATCCCATTGCTGACAGAAAACTATGTTAAGGGAGACTTGAAAGCAACTGCTCGTCTGGTTCAGGATAATCTTAGCATGTTACTCTTCTTTATCCTACCGGCTACGATTGGATCAGTTCTAGTAGCTGAGCCGCTTTATACAGTCTTTTATGGAAAACCGGATAGTTTGGCTCTGGGGCTCTTCATCTTTGCTATGCTGCAAACGATTATCCTAAGTATCTATACAGTCCTTGCTCCGATGATTCAGGCACTTTTTCAAAATAGAAAGGCCATCATCTATTTCCTCTATGGAGTTGCTGTCAAGCTGATCTTACAAATTCCGCTTATCTATTTATTTAAAGCATACGGAACTCTTCTTGCGACAACCATTGGTCTGATTATTCCAATTGTATTGATGTATCAAGAAATTCGTAAGGTTACTGGTTTGAATCCTAGAAATCTTAAAAAACGGACAATCTTGACTTGTATTTTAACTGTTTTGATGACACTGGTTGTTCTCATATCAGAATTTATCATTGGTTATTTATTCCAGCCAAGCGGACGGATTTCGAGTTTTATCTATTTGGCCATTATCGGAGGAATTGGAGTCGCAGTTTACGGAGGATTCTCACTTAGCGTTCGTTTGCTGGATCGCTTTATTGGTGAAAGGGCGGCCAGTCTGCGTCGGACTTTTCACATCAAATAAAAAGCCTATGGGCTTTTTGTTTTGAATCAAGACAATACAGCAAACTGTTTGATATTCAAGAAAGACTAACAAACCTCTTTAATAAAAATTGGTAGAGTCGGTGGCTAAAGAAAGCTTCGACTTCCTCAAAAAAATCTGGAAGATGCTTGGATGTTTTCTTTGAATAGAGCATAGTCAGCTGATATTAAAATAGTGACCATAGCTTCAAACTATACCTAGATCTTAAAAAGAAAAAAGTTTAGCTTTTTCTGAAGATGTTACAATAGAAAGGTAAAACAATTGAGGGAAATTTCTCAATATTTTTTATCGGAGGTTGCTATGAGTGAGAACTTAAAACTAAATACTATTTTAGCTCAAGCTGGGATTAAGAATGATAAAACGACTGGTGCCCTGACAACACCTTTGCATTTTGCAACTACTTATCAGCATCCTGAGTTTGGTCAGTCAACAGGCTATGATTATACGCGTACGAAGAATCCGACACGTGCTAGTTTGGAAGAAACGCTAGCAGCTATTGAAAGTGCAGATTATGCTTTAGCAACTAGCTCAGGGATGAGTGCCATTGTTTTGGCTTTTAGCATATTTCCAGCGGGCAGCAAAGTTCTTGCTGTACGGGACCTTTATGGTGGCTCTTTCCGCTGGTTTAATCAGCTCGAGCAAGAAGGTCGCTTTCATTTTAGTTATGCTCGCAGTGAAGAAGAGCTGTTAACTGAATTGACAGACCAAGTGGATGTTGTTTATATCGAAACACCTACGAATCCTTTGATGGTCGAGTTTGATATTGCTCGCATTGCTAAAGCGGCTCATGAGAACGGTGCGACCGTGGTAGTCGATAATACCTTTTACAGTCCAATTTATCAAAGGCCACTTGAGGATGGAGCAGACATTGTTTTGCATTCTGCGACCAAATATCTAGGAGGGCACAACGATGTTTTAGCCGGAGCGATTATGACCAGCGATGCTAAGATTTATGAAAAGCTTTTTTATCAACTTAATACAACTGGTGCCGTTTTATCACCGTTTGACAGTTATATGCTTCTTCGGGGACTCAAAACCCTGTCTTTGAGAATGGAACGTTCTACGCAAAATGCTTTAGCTGTCGTGGAGTTTTTGAAAAAATCTGCGGCTGTTAAGGAGGTGCTTTACCCAGGAAAAGGAGGTATGATTTCTTTTAAGGTTGTGGATGAGAGTAAAATACCTGATTTGTTGAATAATCTTAAAATCTTCACTTTCGCTGAAAGTCTGGGAGGAGTGGAGAGTTTAATTACCTATCCGGCAACTCAAACGCATGCAGATATTCCTGTAGAAGTGCGCCATTCTTATGGTTTGACGGATGATCTACTGAGACTGTCTATTGGTATTGAGGATAGCCGAGATTTAGTGACTGACTTGCAGTCAGCATTGGAGGCTTAATATGGGAAATTATAATTTTGAAACAGCACCGAATCGATTGGGGCAACATACTTATAAGTGGAAAGAAGTAGAAATTGACCGAGAGGTTTTGGCTGCTTGGATAGCCGATATGGACTTTGAAGTTTTGCCCGAAGTCAGGCAGACAGTTCATGATTATGCAGAACAGTTAGTCTATGGCTATACCTATGCTAGTGATAGCTTGATTCAGTCTGTATTGGACTGGGAAAAAGAAGAGCATGGCTACGTTTTTGAAAAAGATGCGCTTGTCTTTATTGAAGGGGTAGTTCCAGCTATCTCCATAGCCATTCAGGCTTTTACTCAGGAAGGAGATGCGGTGTTGATTAATACTCCAGTATATCCTCCCTTTGCTCGCAGTATTGAGCTCAATAATCGTAAACTGATTACGAATTCTTTGATAGAAGAGGACGGCCTATACCAGATTGATTTTGAGCAGTTGGAAAAGGATTTGGCAGAACACGATGTTAAAGTATATGTATTTTGCAATCCTCACAATCCTGGTGGCCGTGTTTGGGAAAAAGAGATACTAGAAAAAATTGGCCGACTCTGTCAGCAGCACGGGGTGATTTTAGTTTCTGATGAAATCCATCAAGACTTGACCTTTTTTGGCAATAAACACTGTTCTTTTAACACAGTTTCGCCTGATTTCAAAGATTTTACACTAATTTTGAGCAGCGCAACTAAGACTTTCAATATTGCTGGTACCAAAAATTCCTACGTTGTTATTGAAAATCCAAAGTTGAGAAAGAAATTTCAGCAACGTCAGCTGGCCAATAATCATCATGAAGTATCTAGTCTAGGGTTTTTAGCTACGGAAGCTGCTTATCGCTATGGCAAGCCTTGGTTGACTGAACTCAAAGCTGTTCTGGAGGATAACATTGATTTTGTAGTCGCTTACTTTAGTCAGCATGCTCCTAGCCTCAAGGTTATGAAGCCACAAGGAACTTACCTGATTTGGCTGGATTTTTCAGCTTATAACTTGACTGACGAAGAGTTATTTCAGATTTTGCGCCAGAAAGCAAAAGTAGTCCTTAACCGAGGGACGGACTTTGGAAAAGAAGGAAAAAATCATGCGCGGCTGAATGTTGCAGCACCTAAAAGTATCATAGAAGAAATTTGTAAGCGAATTGCAGAAAATTTACCTCATTGAGCAAATAAAACGGAATCTTTTCCTCAAGAGAGACTTGCTTGGAATCATAGATGGACATTTCAAGGTATTTCAAAAGGTATTATCAGGGAAAATAGTGACGACTTAGATTTGCGAAAATGATGCCAATGCGGCCTTGATGAATAAATTGAAAGTGATAAAAGGAGAAAACCATGACATTTGAAGAAATTTTACCAGGCCTTAAGGCCAAGAAAAAATACGTGCGTACAGGCTGGGGCGGAGCAGAAAACTACGTCCAGCTCTTTGACACGATTGAGCAGAATGGGGTGGCTCTTGAAGTGACACCTTATTTCCTCATCAATGTTTCAGGTGAGGGGGAGGGCTTCTCCGTGTGGAGTCCGACTCCTTGTGATGTGCTCGCGACAGATTGGGTGGAAGTGAATGACTAAGACAGTACTGGTGACGGGAGCTAGCTCTGGCATTGGCCGAGCTCAGGCTCTGACCTTTTTGGAAAATGGCTACCGTGTTTACGGGGTGGACAAGGATGAAAATCCTGGTTTTCTCAATGAGCTGCGTTTTATCAAGTTGGATTTGACAGGGGATTTGACACCGCTCTTTACTAGCTTGCCCGAGGTGGACATTCTCTGCAATACAGCCGGTATCTTGGACGATTATGGTCCCCTGCACGAGACCAGCGACGAGGACTGGGAACAGATTTTTGCCCTTAATCTGACCGCGACCATGAAAATAACCCGCTTTTACCTGCAGAAAATGCTGGAGAAAAAGTCTGGTATCATCATTAATATGTGCTCGATTGCTAGTTTTCTGGCTGGTGGTGGCGGTGCCGCCTATACTGCTTCTAAGCATGCTTTGGCCGGCTTGACCAAGCAGATAGCCTTGGACTATGCGGATAAAAATATCCAAGTATTTGGCTTGGCGCCAGGCGCTGTTAAGACAGCCATGACTGCTGCGGATTTTGAGCCAGGCGGACAGGCAGACTGGGTTACTGAGCAAACGCCGATCAAGCGCTGGCTGGATCCTCAGGAAGTGGCAGATGTCAGCCTCTTTCTAGCCAGTGGTAAGGCAGCTGCTATGCAGGGCGAGATTATCAAAATCGACGGCGGCTGGAGTTTGAAGTAGTTTTAATAGTATTTTCAAATACGAAAAAGAA
Source organism: Streptococcus sinensis (assembly GCF_000767835.1). GTDB lineage: Bacteria > Bacillota > Bacilli > Lactobacillales > Streptococcaceae > Streptococcus > Streptococcus sinensis. The sequence continues at coordinate 14,020 of NZ_JPEN01000032.1, forward strand.
ATAAATAGGTTACACTCTACAGAAGCATTCAAATGTGACTTCATGCTCGTCTCATCCCTCCAAGTGTGCTGAGGATTCTAAGAGCAAAATTAGCATGCTTCCATGTGAATTTGCATCCTTGAGAGTAAAAAATATTTTCCCACATATGTGTAATTTGTATGCAAAAAGTTTGAGAATTTTGAGAGGAAAGCTGGGCGATATTTCATTAGAAATAGACATTTCAACTGTCTATTTCTTTTTTGATTTTAAAAAATCTCATTTTAATGGTATAATAATGATAATATCTTAGAGAAAAGAGTTCGTTTATGACAAATTATGCCGTTATTTTGGCTGCGGGTAAAGGTACTCGCATGAAATCAGATTTACCAAAAGTATTGCACAAGGTGGCAGGAATTTCCATGCTAGAGCACGTTTTCCGCAGTGTTAGTGCGATTGAGCCAGAGAAAACTGTTACCGTTATCGGACACAAGGCAGAGCTGGTCGAGCAAGTCTTGGCAGGTCAGACAGAGTTTGTCCGTCAGACTGAGCAGCTAGGAACTGGCCATGCGGTTATGATGGCAGAGCCTGTTTTGGAAGGCCTTGCTGGACAAACTCTGGTTATTGCTGGTGATACGCCCCTGATTACGGGAGAAAGCCTGAAAAATCTGATTGATTTTCATATCAACCACAAGAATGTTGCGACTATCTTGACTGCAGAGGCTGACAATCCTTTTGGCTATGGCCGGATCGTGCGCAACCAGCACGGGGAAGTCATCAAAATCGTTGAGCAAAAAGATGCTTCTGACTTTGAGCAGCAAATCAAGGAAATCAATACAGGGACCTATGTCTTTGACAATGCCCGCCTCTTTGAAGCTCTCAAAAATATCAATACCAATAATGCCCAAGGTGAATACTATATCACAGATGTGATTGGTATTTTCCGTGAAAATGGCGAAAAAGTCGGTGCTTATACGCTGAAAGACTTTGATGAGAGTCTGGGGGTTAATGACCGTGTGGCTCTGGCTACAGCTGAATGTGTGATGCGCCGCCGGATTAACCAGCAGCATATGGTCAACGGTGTCAGCTTTGTCAATCCAGATGCGACCTATATCGATGTAGATGTGGAAATCGCGCCTGAGGTTCAAGTTGAAGCTAACGTGACCCTAAAAGGTCAGACCAAGATTGGGGGGGAGACTATCCTGACCAATGGCACTTATATTGTAGATTCAGAAATTGGTGAGCGAGCGGTCATTACAAACTCGATGATTGAAGAGTCTAGCGTGGCAGATGGGGTAACAGTCGGCCCTTACGCCCATATCCGTCCAGGATCCAGTCTGGCTAAGGATGTCCATGTTGGCAACTTTGTCGAAGTCAAGGGCTCTAGTATTGGTGAAAATACCAAGGCTGGTCATTTGACTTATATCGGTAATTCTCAGGTTGGTGCCCATGTTAACTTTGGTGCAGGTACGATTACGGTAAATTACGATGGTCAGAAGAAGTACAAGACCGTTATCGGAGACAATGTCTTTGTCGGTTCCAACTCGACCATTATTGCCCCAGTTGAGCTGGGTGACAATTCATTAGTCGGTGCGGGTTCTACCATAACGAAGGATGTGCCAGCAGATGCCATCGCTCTGGGACGCGGTCGTCAGATAAATAAAGAAGACTATGCTAAGCGTCTTCCTCATCACCCTCAAAATAAGTAGGTTCAGTTATGGAATTTGAAGAAAAGACCGTCCAACGGACGGAAATTTATCAGGGACCGATTTTTAAAGTGGTTCAGGATCAGGTAGAGTTGCCAGAAGGCAAAGGCCAAGCCCAACGAGATTTGATTTTTCATAATGGCGCTGTGGCTGTGATTGCTATCACTCCGGAAAATAAGATGATTTTAGTCAAGCAGTACCGCAAGGCGATTGAAGCGACTTCTTATGAGATTCCGGCTGGAAAACTGGAAGTGGGAGAAAATGCGGATCCTCAGGCGGCCGCTTTGCGTGAGCTGGAAGAAGAAACAGGCTATACTGGTGACTTGGAGTTGCTTTATGATTTTTATTCTGCTATTGGTTTTTGCAATGAAAAAATCAAGCTTTACAGCGCCAGCCATTTGACAAAAGTGGAAAATCCACGTCCTCAGGATGAAGATGAAACCTTGGAAATCTTTGAAGTCAGTCTGGAAGAGGCTCAGCAGCTTCTTGCTAGTGGGGACATCTGTGATGCCAAGACTATCATGGCCCTTCAATATTGGCAGCAAGAAAAAAACTTGAAGAAATAGGAATGTAGAACAATGGGAAAACCCTTATTAACTGATGAAATGATTGAGCGTGCCAATCGAGGTGAAGACATTTCGGGGTCGCCTATGATGGATGATGAGGAAACAAAGGTGATTTCTACCGCCGGGAGAGGTGGTTTTGGTTACTCTGCCCCGCGCAGAAATGTAACTCAAGACACCCTGAAGATTGATGTAGAACCGACAGTGACTAAAAGCCGTCGGATTGAAAATCAAAAGCGAAGCATTTTTCAGGCTAAACTAAATAGAATTCTCTTTTGGATTGTGATTCTTTTGGTTGTATTAATCGCAGCAATTATTTGGCTATAATAAAGCGAGAAGCCAGGCTTCTTCGCTTTTTAATGTGAATGGAGGAAATGAGTAATCATGAAAATTGGAATTATCGCAGCCATGCCCGAAGAGTTGAAGATTCTGCTGGAGCATTTGAAAAATCCGCAGAAGCACCTTCGGTTGGGTCATGTCTATCATACGGGCTCTATCGGCTATCATGAAGTGGTCTTGGTCGAAAGCGGGATTGGCAAGGTCATGTCAGCTATGAGTGTAGCTGTTTTAGTCAATGACTTCAAGGTCACAGCCGTGATTAACACAGGCTCGGCTGGAGCAGTGGCAGAAGGTCTGGCCATTGGCGATGTGGTGGTCGCAGACCGTCTTGTTTACCATGATGTGGATGTGACGGCCTTTGGCTATGACTACGGCCAGATGGCGAGGCAGCCGCTCTATTTTGAAGCTAGCCGCTATCTAGTTTCTGAAATGAAAAAAGTTTTGGAAAAAACCCATCAAAATGCAAGAGTAGGGTTGATTGCAACAGGTGATAGCTTTGTTGCTAGTCAAGATAAGATTGATCGCATTAAGGAGCATTTCCCAGATGTCTTAGCTGTGGAGATGGAAGGCGCAGCTATTGCTCAAGCCACACATTCGATTGGCCTGCCCTTTATGGTCATTCGGGCTATGAGCGACACAGCTAGCCATGATGCCAATGTCACTTTTGATGAATTTATTCTTGAAGCTGGTAAACGCTCTGCAGAAACCCTGATTCAATTTCTGAAAGAATTGGTTTAAAGGAGGAAATATCATGAATCAAGAGTCTTATTTCGATGGCGGTCTCTTTTCTTACATCGGTCATGTGATTTTAGCTACCTTGATTACAGTATTTACGCTGGGAATTTGTGCACCTTGGGGCATGTGTATCCTGTATAATTGGAAGATAAAACATACAGTTATTGACGGGCACCGTCTTTACTTTGATGGTACTGCCATGCAGCTTTTTGGGAATTGGATTAAGTGGTGGTTTCTGACCATTGTTACCTTTGGTATTTATGGCTTTTGGCTGAAAATCAAACTGACCCAGTGGATTACCAAGCATACGCATTATTTTGATTAAGATAAAGCAAGCGGGCACTAAGTGGCTCGCTTTTCCTTTTCTTCTGTCTTGCCAAAAAATCCCTTTTGATGGTATAATCAAGGAACTGCAATCAATGATAGAGGAGAAAAAATGAGTATCTTAGAAGTAAAAAATCTCAGCCACGGTTTTGGAGACCGGGCTATTTTTGAGGATGTATCCTTCCGCCTGCTTAAGGGAGAGCATATCGGCTTGGTCGGTGCCAATGGTGAGGGGAAATCAACCTTTATGAGCATTGTGACTGGTAAAATGCTGCCGGACGAAGGCAAGGTCGAGTGGTCCAAATATGTGACTGCTGGCTATCTGGACCAACATGCTGTTCTGGAGCAGGGCCAGTCTGTCCGTGATGTGCTGCGGACGGCCTTTGACGAACTTTTCAAGACCGAGGCTCGTATCAATGAGATTTATATGAGCATGGCTGAGGAAGGAGCGGACGTTGATGCCCTGATGGAAGAAGTGGGCGAGCTACAGGATCGCTTGGAGAGCCGAGATTTCTATACTCTAGATGCCAAGATTGACGAGGTCGCACGGGCACTGGGTGTTATGGACTACGGTATGGAGAGTGATGTGACGGAGCTATCTGGTGGGCAGCGGACCAAGGTTCTCTTGGCCAAGCTGCTTCTGGAAAAGCCTGATATCCTGCTTTTGGACGAGCCGACCAACTATCTAGATGCGGAGCACATTGACTGGCTCAAGCGCTACCTACAAAACTATGAAAATGCTTTTGTTTTGATCTCGCACGATATTCCTTTCTTGAATGATGTGATCAATATCGTTTACCATGTAGAAAATCAGCAACTGACTCGTTATTCTGGGGATTATTATCAGTTCTTAGAGGTCTATGAGATGAAGAAATCTCAGTTGGAAGCTGCCTATGAGCGTCAGCAGAAAGAAATTGCGGATCTCAAGGACTTTGTAGCTCGCAACAAAGCCCGTGTGGCGACCCGTAATATGGCCATGTCCCGCCAGAAAAAGCTGGATAAGATGGACATTATTGAGCTGCAGAGTGAAAAGCCTAAGCCTTCCTTTGACTTCAAGCCTGCTCGCACACCTGGCCGCTTTATCTTTCAGGCTGAGAACTTGCAGATTGGGTATGACCGTCCGCTAACCCAGCCCCTTAACCTGACTTTTGAACGCAATCAGAAAGTGGCCATCATCGGGGCAAATGGGATTGGGAAAACAACTCTTTTGAAGAGTCTCTTGGGGATTATCCCGCCTATTGCAGGTCAGGTCGAGCGTGGGGACTATCTAGAGCTGGGCTATTTCGAGCAGGAAGTCGAAGGTGGTAATCGTCAGACACCGCTTGAAGCAGTCTGGAATGCCTTTCCGGCCCTCAATCAGGCCGAAGTCCGAGCAGCTCTGGCTAGATGTGGTTTGACTTCCAAGCATATCGAAAGCCAGATTCAGGTTCTCTCAGGTGGGGAGCAGGCCAAGGTTCGACTTTGCCTCCTCATGAACCGAGAAAATAATGTTCTGGTTCTGGACGAGCCAACCAATCACCTGGATGTAGATGCCAAGGAAGAGCTGAAACGCGCCTTGAAAGAGTACAAGGGCAGCATTCTCATGGTCTGCCACGAGCCTGATTTCTATGAAGGCTGGATGGATCAAATCTGGGATTTTAACCAGTTGACTTGATAAAATTTAATAAAGGAAAAGAGAGTGGGACAGACAGCCATGACGACATAGCCGTCACCCACAGAAACACGAAAATAA
>NZ_JPEN01000106.1 GCF_000767835.1 Streptococcus sinensis
TCCCGTATTGCGGTCCTTGATATTGATAACCGTCTGGATATTCTCAGACAGCGAGCTCATCACGTCCTCCACGAAGACAAGCGAGCAACCCAGAGCTGTCGGATTCTCTGTGAAGAATTCCATGATAACATGGTCCAAAATCAGCTTCTCATCCGTAATCAGAACCACATAATGGGGATGAAAGAGCGTGCTTTCCTGACGAGTCGCCTCTTCCTGCTGGGCGCGTCGTAGTTTCAAGATTTGATTTAGGCTGTTTAGAACCTGATCTCTCGTCCGCTGGTTATAGACGAAACCACGGACATTCAGCTCCTGAAGCTTAGCATGGGGGAGCCAGCGCATCCAGGACCACTGAGCCCGCTCTTCCTCAGGCAGAATGGTGATAAACTGCACATCGTGATAAGAATGGAAGGTTGCGATTTGCATAACCAGCAGCTGTAGCTGTTCTAAGACCAAATTTCGAGGACCGATATAGCCCACTGGTCCATGACTGAGATTAGCTGGAATGGGCATATCCGGAATTTTCCGATGCCGAGTGTAGAGGGCATACCCCTCCTCTTCCAGCGCATCTTTCTTACCACTACGTTCCTGCTGCCCATAGGTCAGCTGGTAACTGGTTGGGAGTTTGCCCAGACCCAGACGATAGTAAAGAAAGTCAAAATGGAGCGGTGTCTTTTCATAAATCCGATGGTTATAGCTCTCAACCAAGTCGGTCAACTCCAACACTGTCGGAAAGTGGTAGTGCATCCCTTCTTTTTGTTCCCGTTCAAGCTTGGTCAATTCCATAGCCTTGTCTTTCAAGTAGAGGTGATAGAGGTCTACCCTTTCTTTCTTGTCGGCCTTATACTTCTTGCGGTTTTTGATAAAGCCACGAACCGAGAAGACAATGCTGGCAGCCGACATAGCCATAGTAGCCAGAATATAAATTCCCCGCGGCTGGATGAGAGTAATAAGAATGACCACCCCAATCATCAAGAGCGGTGGAACGATTAGCTTTAAGAGCTCATCACTCGGTTTATGAGGCTCTTGACCTGGCGGATTGAGCAGAATCTTATCCTCACTCCCCCGGTAGATGATCCGTGGAGAACGGTGGTAATCCGGATAATCCTCATAAAATCCGTAACGAGACGGCTCTCTTAACGCCAGTTGGCTACCAGTCTGAGCTGGCCCTTGTATCCAGACTTCATCAGGATAAAACTTAATGGTCACAGAACCAATGCTAATTTCATCACCGAAGCTAAGAACCTGCTGACTCGTCTTTTCTAAGTGATTATTTCGATAAAAGTCTCCCTTAAGTCGAGTCAGAATCCAGTTGCCCTGAGACTTTTGCAAGAGAAGCTCAATGCCTTCGTCCAGTTTGATAAGAGCCCCTTTTTGAGAACCGATGCGGATCTCCTGTTTGTCTAAGAGGTCATAAACTAGTGGTTCATCATCCCGCAGATAAAAGACGACTTCCCCTAGCATCAGACCATCCTTCACGACGCCTGCTTCCTCACCATATTGGTAGAAGACTTCCTCGCCATCTGCCTTGAGTTGGATTGGTCTATCTTGTTGATGGAGATAAACTTGAGCTTTCTCCGTTGCGCCGAGCAGGACTGTCTTGTCTGCTCCCAGCTCTACTTCATAACGCAGACCTTGTGTATAGAAAATTACTTGTTTTGTCATGTTTTCTCACTCCTTGGCCTGTTTTAGTTGCTGGAGGACGCACTGGATTTCGTCTCAGATGAGGACTTGTTTTCAGAGACTTCTTCTTGTTGGCTTGATGTGTTAGAGCTAGACTCACTCGCCAAGAGTTCACTTCGGCTATCCCAGTATTTCTTATACTCATTTTCTAGGGACTCTAGTTTAGCCTCTCGGTCTTTACCTGATAGCTTGTCATCCTCACGAACTTGCTTGATTTCCTGAGTCAAGGCATAGAGGATCAGGTCGCTGTCATTGATCCGTTTAGCAGTATCCAGCGCATCTTCAAAGCTGTTACGACCGATTTGAATCCAGTAAGTCAAGTAGAGCTCATCCGACTTGAGAGTGACATTATTAAGGATAACCTTCTTTTGATCAGAAGAAAATTCTAACCCTTGGATATAGGAGTACGCTAATTCATACTTTTGAGTATTCGGTAGGCTAGATGGAGCAATGCCTTCTAGTTCTGTAATAACTCCACTGTAATCCACCTTGATAAAGGCCGTGTCTGCCTGCAAAAGTTTTTCTTTAAAGGGATTTTGCAAAAAAATCAGGTAGATAAGTGGAATGAAGAGCAGAACCACGCTCACTGTCAACCAGATAGTGGCCAGCTTAAAGACCCGGTGCCGTCTGCTTGGTACCAAGACTAAATCCGCCTTTTCCTGAGCTGATTTTTCCAAATAATACTTCTCCAAAACAGCTACCGCAGTAGTTAAGTCCTTTGTCTGGCGCAGCTCGTTCAAAAAGTCTGGCAGAGTTTCCAATTCCAGTGAGCCATTATAAAGGTCCATAAAATCTAGGTCGCTAAAGAGTGTTACTGCAAAACACTTAGCCTGACGCAAAAAGTCCTCTGCTGATAGAGACTGGGGTGTCATAATCCCCGGTACACTTCGATAGGCAATCTTGGCTTGGGCATCTTTAGTAATAAAAAGATTGGCTGGATGCAAAAGAAAAGTAACCGGCAAATCTAAAGCTGCCTCCAAGGCAAAAACATTGAGAGCCAACCGAATCCGCTCCGAAATCGTACGAGTCTTGAGCTCCTCATAGCTAAGACCATGAGACTCCAGCTCATAGGTAAAGGTCACACTATCTTCATCCGCCACCATAGCCTGCTCTAAAAAGAGAGGATGATGCAAATCCAAGAGCAATAATTCCCGCAAATCCTGACTGGCCACATCTGAGCGCTTAAGACTCAGCTGCCAATTTGTTTCATTTTTTTCATAGATAAATGGCTGTTCGCCAAAGACAAATCTTTCCTCAGTCACCTGGTATCTCCTCTATCTCTACTAAATCTCCTGTCGTCATAGGATAATCCGACAGATACTTGCCTTCATCCAGCAACAAGCCTTTATTGACAATCCGCAGCTGGTACTTTTTCCGTTCCGTTCCGGGATTAAAAATACTATCAATTTCCCGAATAAGCCGACGCACCTCAATCCGCTGGGGAATCCGAATATCAACATCTCGATCTTGCAAACGTAGGGTAATATTGATATGCTGTTCCATCTCTCACCTTTCTCCTTTTTTATATATCCTTCTCCGATTATTATTGACCTACCTCTGACGACTATACAGACTCAACCTTCCAAAGCCAAGCTAATCCATCTCTGCTGTTGCCACTCGGTAGCTGACAACACCCGTTGCTCCAATAATCACTATAACGAGGCCTGCATAGAACATCCCAGGCAGAAAATCACCCCAGTCACTGGTCTCTTCATTTTCCATATTTGTCTGGAATTTGGATAAATTTTGAGAATTATGTTGAAATAGCTGTTCTTCAGGCGATTTTTTCACTGACCCCTGTATAGCAGAAAACAGCTGGTCCCTTTCGGTGATCAACTGTTCATCTTGATAATGCTGGATTTCCTGCAGTTTCTTTTGAGTCGCCTCGTTGAAAAGCTCCTTGATTTGTTCGGACTGCACACCAAAATTCAACTCCTCTTCCTTCTCAAGTCGGGAGTTATCAATCTGTAGACTATTGTCCTTCAGGTCATCTGCAGCAGCCATCGAGACTGCTGCACATGCTCCCAAGGTAAGAAGTAAGAGAAGTATTTTTTTCATATCCTTATTTTTCTATACTTTTTCAGTTTGAGTCATTTGATATTGAAGACTTCTTGTTCTAATAAAGATATTGGCTGCAAGTAAGAGAACTAAAACAATCAACATCGCAAAGAAGACAAAGAAGCCAGCAGGCTGTCCGTCAAAGTAGCCTGAAAGCAGACTTTCCAAGACTGACAGAGCATTAAGATCCTTGATAAAGGCTGGGAACCCTGTCAGACTAGCTGTCGTGCCAATCGCATTTGAGAGGTAGACAAAGCTAATCATCATAAAGAAGGTAAGCCCCATACCAATAACACGGAAATGCTTGAGTAACAGATACTGTCCTTGGATTAAGATGAAACCAGCCGAAACCATCAGCAAGACCCATGATGGCACATATTCACGACCAACCTGAAGCTGAATACTAGACACAATCCCAATAATTAATCCGATAGTTAGAGCTAGGAAAGACAAAATGCCGACATTCATAATATCCGTATCATGCAGTCTGTCCAATTTGAACTTATCCTTGACCTTGCGGATAACATTTTGTGTCGCAAAGAGATACGCTGTAAATAGACTAACAATCTCTAGAAGCAAAATCCAAGTGAAGGGACGGTAAACATTGACGGTTGCCTTGACAGAAGAAGAACTTTGTGCCACTGGACTAGATAAGAACTTGAGAAGAATTTCATTCGGCACACCATTTTCATAGGCATTATTGAGAACCTTGACAAAGGACTCGACAAAGTTTCCATTAGCAGCCAATTCTTCATTAAATTGCGCCATCAAAGAATCCGCATCATGGGATAATTTTTCAGTGCTACTTTGAGCATTAGCCAATTCGCGATTAAGGTTAGTAAAGATTTGATTTACAGACTCAGCTGCTTTAATGTTATTCTGAGAGGAAGACTTCACGCTAGACGTTTCTGTCAGCAGAGAACTATACTCAGAATTAAGCAAGGTCAACTCAGAATCCGTCTTAGCAAAAGCTGCTTCATTATTACCTTTCGCAGTAGAGATATTTGCTAGACGAGTCTTCAAATCGCCATAGAGATTAATTTGGCTCTCAATTATTTGTCCCAATGTTTCATTATTGGATCTAACAGTTGCAATCTTTTCCCTCAGCTGACCGATAGAATCATCCATCTTTTTCTGAACACTTGCGTCTGACTTACCATTCTCATCCAGAGTAAGACTAGCTTGATAAGTAGACAAATTATCCTGGATGGCTCCTATTAAAAGATCACTCAGGACTTTGTTCATAGAGCCTTTTTTCAGATTTTGCAATGAATCGTAAACCTTCAGCAAACTTTGCACACGCGTATAAGCAGAAGCAATCTCCTGCGTTTTTTGGGCATAAGCCGCTGCTGCATTCCGCACTCCCTGAACATCTATAGGGGTACTGATAGCTTGGATACCATCAAGAGATATGTTAATGGAAGCTTCTGTTGAAGTACTGGTGGGAACATTGGTAGTAGCTGTTGAAGTACTAGTGGTAGTATCGGTAGCTTCTGTTGAAGTACTAGAGGAAGCATGGGCCACACTGTAATGTACCACAAAAGTTCCACCAGTCTTCAGATTAAGTTCCTGACCAGATGTGATGTTAGTACCATCATAGGACACAGAATGAATTGTCACCCCTGCAGGAGCTTCCCAGGAAACTCGCGCTGTTGTTCCAGTCTGACCAGCAGATTCGCTAGTTACAGTAGCCTGACTAACTAAACCAGCCAATTCAGCAGAAGTGGTTCCGTTAGTTGGTGTACCGAACTGTCCGACAGTACTATAATCCAGATTCGGAATAGTGACACGGGAAATACCAAACTCAGAAAATGACTGACCGCTGAAATTTTCAGCTGGCAAGGCTGCTACAGCCATAGCTAATTGATCTTTTACTACACTCTCAGCATCATTCAATTCTTCAAGATTGGCTGTGTTCAGCACCTTTTCCAGAGTAAGAGTGTCTCCCTTTTCCAAACCGTAGTACGTATTTATCTTTTCGGTAACAAAGGTTTCTATAACTGCCTTGTGAGCATCTAGTTTAGCTCGTTCTGCCGTCAAAGCAGCTTCTAAAGCAGTGACTTGGTTGCCCAGATTGTCAGCACCAGAATTATCTTGACCTATTTCGCCTAGCTGAGTTGTCAGACTTTCCTGAGTATTTTTTAAAGTCCTATATAGTTCCTGGGTCTCTGCATCCAAATACTTTGCATCCATCTCCATCAACTGCTTCATAAACTCTCCATGGCTGATCTTGTCTTCCCCCCGCTGCTTGAGTAGGCCATCAAAATTCTTGCCATAAGTGGACTGCGAGCTATCTAGATGGTCAAAAACTTGTGAATAGCTTTCTAAGGTCGTCTTCAAAGCATTGTTAGCATCCACAGAGGAACTAGACATGCTAAAAAGGGTTGGAAAGATGTTTTTTGAGTTAGTAGCCGTCCCTAGCAGATTAGTTCGGTAAGTACCAATATTGGTTGCTTGCACTTGAGAGCTGGCTTGTACATTTTGCTGAGCAGTATAAAGGTTGCTCAGGATACTAGCCATATACATATCAACCAGCTGACTATTGAGGTCAGCAATGATATCCTTTGCTAGCTTATTCGCATCATTTTCAACCTGCAAATTTCCTGATGCATTGACCTTGTAGGCCACTGTTGTCTTGTCCACATTGATATTGTTGATATCTAGAATCTTTTCAGAAAAGTCACTCGGAATGGTCAGAACCAACTGATACTTCCCTTTTTCCAGACCAGAATCCGCTGCTCCGCGTGTCACAACAAACCAATTTTGTGAATTGTCTCGCTCGATATTTTTTACATAGCTAGCACCAAGATTATATTCTTTTTTATCCACGCGCACAGACTGGTCTTCATTAACAATAGCTACATTAAGCTTAGTCTGTTGACTGGTTTTTAGCTTAGTATCATTGCTGCTTGTCGTGTTTTTTTGCACTGATATATTCAAAACAATTACTGTAAAGAGCAAAAAAACAACCAGTAAACTATTTCCTATATACTTTAAAAGTCTCTTATTTCCCATTTATCTATTTTCAATTCTCAATATTTGTATGATATAAAAATAGGAAGGCTCTCGCCCTCCTAAAGCCGTTTATAAAAAATTAACGAATTTGTGCTGCGATGTCTTGGTCAGTTTGTTCAACGATATCAGCAACTTTAATCAACTGAGCATTAATGTCTTGAAGCAATTGTGCAAATTCTTTAATTTTTGGAGACAATTCGTTGAATTGTTGTTCAAAACTATCGAATGCAGAACCATCCCAGTTTTCAGAGATAACTGCTTGTTCACGAGTTAAGCTTGTAAGCACTTGATCCACACTTTCTGAACCTTCTGTGTAACGTTGTGCTGAAGCACGCAATTCTTCTGGAGTCAATTTAATTAAAGCCATGAGAATCTCCTTTTTTTATTAATGATAATATTATTGTACCAATAAATGAGTTTAGTTTCAAGCTTTTTATTAGAAATAAATCTATTTTTCATGAAAAACAGAAAATTAAAGCCAATCTAAACTAGATTTTAGTCCAAGATGCTAGTATCAGTTTATTTTCAGCTTTAAAGGCTTACTTAGCAAGATATAAGCGTCTCTTAAAACCCTAATTCTTTAAAAACAGTTTGAAAATCTTCTATAAGTTGAGTCAGGCTAGCTGTCACTTCTTGACGTGTTCTGTTATTTTTCACAGTCACCTGATTGCTTTCGACCTCACTCTCACCTAGTGTGATAAGGATTTTAGCATTAAAGCTATCAGCTGACTTGAACTGGGCCTTGAGCTTGCGGTCTAGGTAGTCCCGCTCCGCTGCAAATCCTTGTGCGCGAAGAGCCTGTACCAGCTCCAAAGCACTGCCATTGGCGCTAGCCCCTAAAACAGCGACATACACATCCAAGCCAGCCTCAATCGGCAACTCCACTCCCTGCTTGTCCAGCACCAGGAGCAAGCGTTCCAAGCCCATACCAAAGCCGACAGCTGGTGTTTCAGGACCGCCGAAGTAGGAAACCAGCCCGTCATAACGGCCACCAGCACAGATGGTCAGTTGGCTACCAGCCACCTCTGTCGTAAACTCGAAAATCGTGTGGTTGTAGTAATCCAGTCCGCGAACCATATTGGTATTAATAACATAAGGAATCTGCAAGGTCTCAAGCATGGAGCGAACAGCCGCAAAGTAAGCACTGCTCTCTTCATCCAGATAATCTAGGATTGACGGCGCACCTTCTACTGCCGCCTTGTCTTCGGGCTCTTTGGAATCCAGCACGCGCAATGGATTTTCCTCCAAGCGACGTTGGCTGTCTACGGAGAGACCAGCCTTAAGCGGGGTCAGATAATCAATCAAGGCCTGACGGTAAGCAGCTCTGCTCTCAGGATTCCCCAGCGAGTTAAGCTCCAAGCTGACATTAGTGATACCGATATCCTTAAAAAATTGGGCAGCCATGGCAATCATCTCTACATCTGTCGCAGGATTATTAGAACCAAAGCACTCCGCACCAATCTGGTGAAACTCCCGCAGACGACCAGCTTGAGGCCGCTCATAGCGGAACATAGAGCCCATATAGTAGACCTTGACTGGCTTTTGCACCTCAGGGGCAAAAAGCTTATTCTCTACATAAGAACGCACCACAGGTGCTGTCCCTTCCGGACGCAGCGTGATATGACGATCCCCCTTGTCATAAAAGTCATACATTTCCTTGGTCACGATGTCTGTCGTATCTCCGACCGAGCGACTAATTACCTCATAATGCTCAAAAATCGGCGTGCGGATTTCGCCGTAATTGTATTTTCTAAATGTCTTGCGGGCAAAGTCTTCTACATATTGCCACTTGGCTGATTCTTGAGGAAGAATGTCCTGAGTTCCTTTAGGTTTTTGTAATTTCATCTTCTGACCTCCGCCTTCTTTAGTACCTATATTTTACCATAAGTCCATCATTTTGAGGAGCCAAAAGAGGATTTTTCCTCCATAAGGACTAAATCCGTTTTCATTTACTAAGAATTTCTTGAAAAATTGTCAGAATTATGAGAAAATAAGACCAATTCAAAATAGGAAGAAGGACCGATAATGAGAGAGGATATCAAAATCAACGACCGCGCCGCAGCCATCCAAGAGGAATTAATCAAGAAACTCGAAACCATCTACGATCCCGAGGTCGAGCTGGACGTCTACAATCTCGGTCTCATCTATGAAATTAACCTCGATGAGGCTGGTCACTGCAAGCTTGTCATGACTTTTACTGATACAGCCTGCGGCTGTACCGAGACCGTTCCCGTCGAGATTGTCGAGTCTCTCAAGAAAATCGAAGGTATCAAAACCGTCTCTGTTGAAGTCACTTGGTCCCCCGCTTGGAAAATCACCCGTATCAGCCGCTTCGGCCGTATTGCGCTGGGGATTAGTCCGAGATAGCTCTCTGCTTAGCTAGTTTTCTAGCCTCATTTATCCCATTAAGCGACTTTCTAACCCTAACAAAAACAACCGCCCGAAACATTTTCGAGCGGTTTTGTCATCTTATGTAGTATTGCTTACTTTTTACCTGTTTCTTCTGGTTTCCAAAAGTCGGTAACAGCACCTTTGGCTGCAGAAGATACCAGATGGGCATATTTACCCAGCACTCCGCGGCTGTAAAGCGGTGGAATAGTCGTTTCTGCCTTGCGTTTCGCGAGCTCTTCATCAGAGACTGCCATGGAAATTTCCTTGGTGTCTTGGTCAACCGTGACCATATCGCCAGTGCGAAGGTAAGCAATCGGCCCGCCATCCTGAGCTTCCGGAGCAATGTGCCCAACAACCAAACCGTAAGTACCGCCTGAGAAGCGGCCATCTGTCAGAAGAGCCACCTTGTCTCCTTGACCTTTACCTACGATAATAGAAGAAAGTGACAGCATTTCCGGCATACCAGGTCCACCCTTTGGTCCAACATAGCGAACCACGACAACATCGCCATCTACTACTTCATCAGCCAACACCGCATCAATAGCAGCCTCTTCTGAGTCAAAGACCTTGGCTGGTCCGACATGGCGACGCACCTTAACACCAGAAACCTTGGCAACAGCGCCGTCTGGAGCCAGATTACCATGCAGGATAATCAACGGTCCATCTGCCCGCTTCGGATTTTCAAGCGGCATGATGACCTTCTGACCAGGTGTTAAGTCAGCAAAGTCGGCCAAGTTTTCAGCCACGGTCTTACCCGTACAAGTAATGCGGTCACCATGCAAGAAGCCGTTAGCCAAGAGATATTTCATGACAGCGGGCACCCCGCCGACATTGTATAGGTCTTGGAAGACATACTGACCAGATGGTTTCAGATCCGCCAAATGCGGCACGCGCTCCTGAATAACATTGAAATCATCCAAGGTCAGCTCCACATTCGCCGCATGGGCAATGGCTAACAAGTGCAGAGTAGCATTGGTAGAGCCCCCTAGAGCCATGGTCACTGTAATGGCATCTTCAAAGGCTTCGCGGGTCAAAATATCAGATGGTTTGAGCCCCATTTCCAACATCCGAACAACTGCTCGGCCAGCTTCCACGATATCGTCTTTCTTATCTTGGGATTCTGCTGGGTGAGAAGAGGAACCCGGCAAGCTCATACCTAGGACTTCAATAGCCGTAGCCATAGTATTGGCTGTGTACATACCGCCGCAGCCGCCAGGTCCAGGGCAAGCGTTACACTCAATGCGGCGCACTTCGTCAGCGGTCAAATCGCCATGATTCCACTTCCCGATTCCTTCAAATACGGAAACCAAGTCAATGTCCTTGCCGTCCAGATTGCCCGGTGCAATGGTTCCGCCGTAGGCAAAGATAGCTGGAATATCCATATTAGCAATGGCAATCATGGAGCCAGGCATATTCTTATCACAGCCTCCGATAGCCACGAAGGCATCCACATTGTGCCCACCCATGGCTGCCTCAATCGAATCCGCAATAATGTCGCGTGAAGTCAAAGAGAAGCGCATCCCCGGTGTCCCCATGGCAATCCCGTCCGATACTGTAATCGTACCGAACTGAACCGGCCAAGCACCTTGTTCCTTCACTCCTTCCTTGGCCAACTTACCAAAGTCATGCAGGTGAATGTTACAAGGCGTATTTTCCGCCCAAGTCGAAATCACCCCGACAATAGGTGTTTCAAAATCCTTGTCCGTCATCCCCGTCGCCCGCAGCATGGCACGGTTGGGAGATTTGACCATACTGTCATAAATCTTGCTTCTGTGGCGTGTATCTACCTTATCTGTCATGTCTTTCCCTTTCCTTGCTCTATTTCTTGTAACCCTTATTATAGCACACTTTCACCCACTTTTACAGAGGAAAATTTTTAAATTTTCAGAATTTTTGAAAAACAAGAACCCGTGTGCCAGCCTCATCTGCCAAGCAACAACCCTTTAGCAACTAGCTCTGCCATTCCCAAAAAGAAAATCAAAAAAATCTGTCAAGTAACTTTACTTTACAAAAAAGATTTGATATACTGTTAAAGTTGATGAAAATCATGAGATTGCATCGAATTACATTCTAAAAGGAGAAACTAAAATGGCAGTACCTGCACGTCGCACCTCAAAAGCGAAGAAAAACAAACGTCGTACACACTACAAAGTAACAGCTCCATCTGTAAACTTTGACGAAACTACTGGAGATTACTCACGTTCTCACCGTGTATCCCTCAAAGGATACTACAAAGGACGTAAGATCGCTAAAGCTGCTGCAGCTGAATAATAGAAGGGAGATATCATGCGCGTAAATATCACACTTGAGCACAAAGCATCTGGTGAACGCTTGTACC
Source organism: Streptococcus sinensis (assembly GCF_000767835.1). Classification (GTDB taxonomy): domain Bacteria; phylum Bacillota; class Bacilli; order Lactobacillales; family Streptococcaceae; genus Streptococcus; species Streptococcus sinensis. Next base: position 11,483 of record NZ_JPEN01000106.1, read on the forward strand.
TTACTTCTAAAAACAAGCGTAACACTCCAGACCGTCTTCAATTGAAGAAATACTCACCAAAACTTCGCAAACACGTCGTGTTTACAGAAGTGAAATAAGGGTTCACTACGAATCAATACAGAAGGAAAACGCTGATTTCAAGCGTTTTTTCTTTTTCTTGAATTCAGTACATCACAATATAAATCAATCGAATCACTACCTTTTTCACTACCTTTTTAGATAAATACGTATCCTTTGGATATTTTAGTAAAGTTTTTAGATAAAGGAACACTAAGTAGACCGATAAAAACTGCTATGATTAAATATATAATCCAAAACCTATTACGTTTGATACTTTTCATTTGTTTCTCAACACCTTGTATTTATTATCCGAATACTTTAAAGACATCTCTGAAAATACCGAAGCAGGATTCAATGTTCTCTTTTCATCATATGGAAAATCAATTATTTCCATTATTTTATTTGATATTAAATCTACTGTTTCAATATGCTCATCAAGGTTACGCCCTCTAACATTTAATTTTTTGACTTCATCTCTGTTGATGGACATTATTTGTCTAACAATACTATCAGGTAGGTACTCTCCTCCTCCCTTTTTTCCTTTTGGGCAGTTAATGAAATCTCAATATCAAACAAACTGGAAAGATTTGAAAGATTAATTCCATATTTTTTCTGAAAGACGCTTTAAGCTGATCCCTTGTTTCCTTAGTTCATAGATTTGAACTTTAGCTTTATAACGCAATTTCATTATAAAACACCCCAATGTTAGATTTTTTATGTCTAACTTTTGGGGTGCGGTTCATTTCAAGCGTTTTTTATTTTTCTTGAATTCAGTACATCGCAATATAAATCAATCGAATCACTACCTTTTTCACTACCTTTTTCACTACCTTTATTTGAAATGAAAATACGGATTCGGACAATCAAAAGTAAGAGGAACTTCATTATGAGGCTCCTCTTTTTTCCATGCTCACTCCAACATCTATTTTACCATTGTATTATAATAAAACAGCTTATAAATTTATGTGCTCAGCTTTATTCAGCTCGACAAGCTGGAATCTGTTTACTTCCGGTATTCCTCTACTTTAGATTCATACTTTTTTAAAAGTTCCCGTGAGTAAACTTTTTCATGTATCGAGTTTCTAACCTCTTTCCAGAGAATAGCTGCAACTTTTAACTTATTAGAATAACAATCGCTCAATTCATCTAAACAAAAGTCTTTTAGAAACTGATTCCATTGGCAAGCCGAACTATCATACTTGGCATAATCTGACTCACCATAATATATTTTAATCATATCTTGAATAGTGAATGTTATATCTTTATCCCTTTTTACTTTTCGCCAAGCCGTTGCCATATCAGCACTAAATTTAAACGAACTAATGCCTGTTACAGCTGAAAAATAATCTCGAAATTTTTGGTTAAAAGAAAAACCACAGTTAAGTAACGGAGTCTCCAAGGTTATCACTTCGACTTGACTTTTGTTTCCTTTACTCAAAAATTTTTCTACTTTATTTCCCCTAAAATATTGTTCGATAATATAGTTCAATTCTTGCTTCGTACATCTATACTCTAATCCAAGGAACTTACAAATTTGTGAAAGTTCTTCTCGATACCAATAGTATCTATTAAATTCTTCAAATGATTTTATATCTCCAAAATCAGGTCTTTTTTCTTTCATATGCACACCTTAATAAATTCAAATTTGTCATACAATCAATCTACTTGCCAGCTTATAAACCCGTCTTATCTCTTTACTTTCTAATTCCCAGCTATCAAGCTCAATTTTAATCAACTAAAAATCTATCCGAAGTTTTTATGATATGTGCTGTTTCTTTGACGTCCAAATCATCTGTATACAGCAAATGATTTTCCTCAATATTTTTAGTTAAGAACTCATTTCTTGACTGGATAGATAAATCGCCTGTTCTTTCAATTTCTTCTCTAGAAGAATCTCGGTCTCTAAGTGTTTCTTCTTCTGCTAACAAGACGCAGTATTTTAAGTTTATCTGTCTTGCCTTTAAGAACTCCGCGATTTTCTTCAGTTGTTCCTCAAAGATGACATATTCTATAACGACTGTGATGTCTCTGTCGATGAAATTATTAGTCAGACTGATGATATTATCCCAGAATAAATCCATATAATAGCCATCATCTTCCCAGGGTGCTACTAATCCGCCTTTAATCATCAAATAAATCATATCACCTTCTATTACCGCACTTTTGTCAAAAGAGTAAGCTAATTCTTTACTGACCGTGCTTTTTCCAACACCTGGAGGTCCAGAAACAATATAAACACAATTTTCCAATGGAACACCTCTATAAATTTTATTCTCCGTAAATAGTCGCTCATATTATACCATTTTTAAGATATTTTTCTACTTACTTCAAGTCTCTCATAGAAATAGATAGGAAAAAGTGAAATCATTGACATCAAGAAAGCCCTTGAAATCAACGTTTCAAAGGCTTTTTTGTTTTCGATGAAATAAACTGAATGTTAACTGATTAAAATGAGTCTGGTTTCGGTGCAAGGTTATTTCACCTTGCACAGGAGTAACCAAATTTCTAGCACTTCATTTATATTCAATGTTCATTTATTTCAAGTGCCTGATTTCTCTTTAAGACAATTTCTCTACATCTTTCACATAGCTTCGCACTACAGTACCGCAGTGTTTGCAAATGTCGTGATAAAGGGTTTGTCCATTAAAAGTAATCTTTTTATCTACAGAAGTGATACCAGCATAACCTTTAGGCTGTTGGCAAGTGATAAATTCCTCTGAACCACAGTGAGGACAAATAAGTTGTTTCATGATCTTTCTCCTTTTTCTTTTAGTTGGAAAAGTTCTTCCACCTGCAAATTAAAAACCTGAGCAATTTTGAGGGCCATCTCCAACGAGGGATTGTAACGGTTATTTTCCAGATGCAGAATCGTCTCACGTCGTATGCCAATGCGATCAGCCAACTCCTGCTGGGTCATACCAATGGATTCGCGGACAGATTTGAGATTGGTGATAATCTTACTCTCTTTGGCCATGTCTATCCTCTCCTTTCAAAGATAAAATAGACAACTGCAAAGATGCAAATCAAGGCTGCTATAGCAATAAATACTGGGCCCATGGAAAGAGTGAGAGAACCTATGTAGCCACTGATAACTGCCAGCATCATCAGTGCAACGAGAATCAAGACAAACATCAAGCTTGCTGCCTTGGCTAGATTAGCATAGAAGCGTTCGTCTGGAGTTTCCTTGATATTTTTCAAAGAGAAAAAACCAAATACAATCGCTTCAATAGCTAAGCCGATTCTTAAAATCCATTCTTTAATGCCGGATCCTTCGCTTGGAGTCGAAACCCAAATCCCTACTGTATAAAAAATGCTTGCTGCTAACACAAGCAGCGAATACAGTTTTGCAGATAAGTCAAAATTTCTCTTCTCTTTATCTTTCTTCTGCCATGGTTTCATGTGCAGCCAACCCCAAATGGCTACAATCTGAGCTGAAACTGAAATACCGAGAATAATCAACTTAGGCCCCCAATTAAGATTGGAACCAAAGAAAACATTGAAATCAATAAATAGAGCCGTAGCAATCATCGCAATGAGGCCACCGGTTTTTTGACTTTTTTTCATGACAAACTCCTTTCATCAGCTAGAAAGCTGTAAAAAATAGAAGAGTAATAAATTTTTTGAGAGATGATTTATCTTCTGACATCCTTTTTTAGTCATTTCACTATTTGAGTGTTAGAAATATCTCACATCCTTTATGTTATAAATATATCACATTTGATAACAAAAGGCAAGAATTTATGTGCTATTTTGGAAAATTTTTTTAATTTCCGCAAACAAAAACCCCAGAATTTCTCTGGGGAGCTGGCTTATTCTTTACCAATACAATATTCTTGGTGTTCCTGCAAGCTTTCATCGGTCTGAATAGTCACTTTAGCAATGCCGTAAGTGTGTAGCTTCTGGCGCAGGGTATCCTGTGTCTCAGCCAGCAAATTTGGATTTTCCAGACAGATATGGAGCATGGCAAATTTTTCTAAACCATCTGTCGTCCAAACATTGAGCTGGGTAATGGCTCGCACATTTTCCAATGCTGCTATTTCCTGATAAAGCTGACTGAGATCAACATCGTTAGGCACATGGTCTAGGAAAATCTGGATATTTTCCCAGAATTTTGGCAGGGCCTGACTGAGAATAAAGCCTGCGATGAAGAGAGAAAGCAGAGGATCTAGGAAATACCAGTCGGTGAAGCGCAAGATGAGGGAAACTACGATAACTGCTATCCAGCCCAAAATATCCTCAAGGAAATGCAGACTGAGAATGGATTCATTGTGACTGTGTCCATGGCTGACAACTCTGCTGGCTGCTGTATTGACGACAATGGCGACAATCCCCAAAACTAACATGCCATCATAATTCACCTTCTCCGGAGCAAATAATTTAGGAATATTTTCCACGATAACCAAGGTTGATCCGACCAGCAAAATCACTGAGGTCAACATGGCTCCCAGCAAGCTGTAACGTTTATAACCCAAGGTATACTCTCGGTCTTCTTTTTTTGTGGAAATTTTTTCAAAAAGAGTCGATAAGCCAATAGCTAGAGCATCTCCGGTATCATGAACCGCATCCGCTAAGACAGCGCTGGAATTAAAGAGAAGGCCAAAGATAAATTCAATAATGGCAAAAGAAAAGTTTAACAGAAAGGCAATTGTCATATTTCTACTGGATTTCATGCGAACCTCCTTATTTATTTTCCTAAATGAATAATACTTATGGTATAATGTAATCAATACCGAACACTCTGTTCAATTATATTATCTACTATTATTAGAAAGGAAACAAGAGGCAGTTCATATCTTTTGTCTGTTAGCAGACAAAAAGCTCTTTTTGTACGGAATTTCCATGGATAGACGAGTAAAAAAATCACGCGCAGCCATTTACCAAGCCTTTATCAGCCTGCTCAATCAGAAAAGCTACGAAAGCATCACCGTTCAGGAAATCATTGACCTAGCAGATGTAGGCCGCTCTACCTTCTATAGTCACTTCGAGACCAAGGAAGCTCTGCTGGAGGAACTCTGCCAAGATCTCTTTCAGCATACCTTTATCGAGCGCTCAGAAGGTCGGGACTTATTTGAAGCGACAGCCCATATTTTCCATCACTTTCGGAAAAATCAGGATCGGATAGCCACCCTTCTCTTGGATAAAAATACTTACTTCATCAACCGCCTGAAAATCGAGCTGGAACGCTATCTCTTTCCCATGATTCAGCAGAAATTACTGCAGGAAAAGAGCCATCTTCCTGAACATTTTCTCAAAAATTATGTGACATCAACTTTTGTTGAGACGGTTAGTTGGTGGTTGCAGCAAAGAAAGCAGGTGGACGAAGACACGATTTCCCACTATTTTCTGGACTTGATGAACTAATCCGCAATTTGCCGTATCATTTTCAGAAAAGATGTGGTAGAATCGTCCCTTGATGCACGAAAGGAGATTGATAACTTATGAAAAAAGAACATTCACCATTTTTAATCCCAGGCATTATCATGATTGGGATTGCCTTACGGGCACCTTTTGCTGTTTTGCCTGTCGTTTTGACGGATATTGCCGAAGGTCTGCAGGTTCCGGTTAGTTCGCTGGGTCTCTTGACTAGTCTGCCTTTGATTATGTTTGCCCTCTGCTCGGTCTTTGCTCCGCGCTTGGCGCAAAAGATGAGCTTGGAAAAGCTGTTTGCACTTGTGCTAGTCGTCCTAACTCTAGGCTCGCTGATTCGCGTGTTTAATCTTCCCTTACTCTATACGGGAACTATTATTTTAGGAGCGGCTATTGCTGTCTTAAATGTCCTTCTTCCAAGCCTGATTCAGGCCAATCAGCCACATCGAATCGGATTTTTGACAACCCTTTACATCACATCTATGGGGCTATCGATTACGATTCTTTCTGCTCTAGCTGTTCCCATCGTTCAAATGAGTTCCTGGCAAGGTCTCATCTGGGTATCAACCCTAATCTGCCTCATAATCCTCTTGGTTTGGCTGCCCAATATCAAGTACAGCCATCACTTGGCTAGTAAACATCAGAAAAAGCAACACCTAGGCGCTCTTCTGAAAAATCCAAGAGTCTGGGCCTTGATTTTATTTGGTGGTTTACAGTCACTACTCTTTTATACCACTATGACTTGGCTGCCGACCTTGGGGCAGCAAGCTGGACTTTCTACGGATACGACAGGTCTCCTAGCAGCTGTGTTTTCTTTGATTAGCCTGCCCTTCTCCATGATTATTCCTAGTCTGACTCCTCGCTTGAAAGCTCGTCAACGTCTGGTCATGATTAGCCTGGTTTCCGCAGCAGGCCTGATTGGTATTGCCATGCTCTTGATTCGGACAGATTCCTTTGCTTACTGGTTGGTTCTTAATCTCCTCATTGGCATGTCTGTCAGTGCCCTCTTCCCCTATCTCATGGTGACCTTCTCCCTCAAGACCTCTACGCCTGCGCAAACGGCCCAACTATCCGGACTGGCTCAAACTGGAGGATACATCCTAGCTGCCTTCGGTCCTAGCCTCTTTGGCTACAGCTTTGATTTGTTCCATTCTTGGACACCAGCCATTTTGATTCTCTTTGGTCTGACCCTCGTTATGGCCTTGAGTGTCTTCTACATAGAAAAATTTGACAAGATTTTATAAAACTTCTGATTCTCCATCAGGAGTTTTTTGCTGCCAAGTTTCTTGGTCGGCCAGTAAATTTTTCTTAGCAATTTTAGAAACATGCCGATTGCCCGCAACATAAAAACCCAAGGGCTCTTGCCGCCATGCGTCTGTGCAGGTGACACCAATCCGCGACCGACTTTCGATTTGAACCGGTTTACAATCCTCGTCTAGCTGCAAACTTCCTCCTAAGCTCTGACCGTCAAAACGCTTGTCAATGCCAGCGTACTTAGTCAGCTTCCCAGGTCCATTGGCCAAAAGGCGCCCATCTGGCAATTCCAAAGCCCGAATCAGGACAGCCTCGGCGATATTTTCACTCTTAGTCACCAGATTCAGCATCTGATGGCCGTGAATCTGATAGACATACCAATGGCCGGCAGTCAGATACATGGATTCATTTTTAGGAGAGCGGCGCCCACCAGCAGAATGACAGGCACTGTCCTGCTGTCCCAGATAAGCTTCCGTTTCAACAATTCGTCCCAAGACTTGGCCGTCTAAAATTAACTGCATGCCTAAAAGAGCCTTGGCAGTTGCAACTGTGTCTTCTTCCATTAGTTTTCGAAATTCACTTGAAATCATCTTTCCCTCATCTTATCCGCTTGATTTTCATTTGATTATAACATAATTTCAAAAGAACTTTTCTTATTTTTGATAAAAATACTTAAAATTCCTTAAAAAACCTTTTAAAAACTTAAAATGTGTGTTATGATTGTCTTAGAAATATGAAGAAAGGATAAAGAAGATGTATCAGGAGCAGCGGCTTTCAAAAATGCTGAAACTTTTGGAGGACAAAGGGCAGCTGGCAGCCAAGGACATGGTGGACTATTTTCAGGTTTCCAAGGACACCATCCGCCGCGATTTCTCAATTTTAAGCGAGCGAAAACTGGTTCAGCGCACCCATGGCGGGATTATTCCTTTAGAAAATAGTCGGCAAATCCCTTCTTTCAACGACCGCGTCGGCCAACTAAACCAAGAAAAAAAGGCTATCGCTCAGAAGGCTCTGGACTTTCTTAAACCCAATCAGGTCAATTTCTTTGATGTGTCAACGGTGGTTCTTAAGCTGGCTCAGCAAGTTCAGCAACCAATGACGATTTTTTCTCATTCTTTGGATAATGCCATCATGCTGAGTGATCAGGAGCGGGTTGATTTCCATCTTTTAGGTGGGAAGTTCTATCCGAGAAATCGCTTTTACTACGCCCTCAATGAAGCCGAGCTGCTCAGAAGTATTTCTTTCGAGCTGGCCTTCATCGGAGCTGCAGGGCTAAAAAATGGCCAAGTCAGCTTTGAAGACCAAGAAGATGCCTATCTGAAGAAGCTCGCCCTCAAGCAAGCCAAGACAAAGATTCTGCTGGCCGAGCAGGCCAAAGTTCAGAAGGAAGCAACCTATATTTTAGGAGATATCAGTGATTTTGACTACTGGATCACGGATCAAAAACCCAGCCCTGAGCTAGAAGCTCTTCTGGCTGGGAAAGTCACCATCATTTACTAGCTCTACAAGATTTCATTTTATAGCTTACGGAGGAAGCGACCATGACCAAGCAACATATTCGTTTGATTATCAGCGACATTGACGGCACAATCCTTGATGACCAGCACCAAGTAGATTCGCAACTGAGGGAACAGATTCCCTTGCTGAAAAAAGAAAACATTCCCTTTGTCCTAGCTTCTGCCCGCTCTCCTCTGGGAATGGAGCCAATTGCGCGTGAGCTGGGACTGGGTGATAATCCTCTAGCCTGCTACAACGGTGCCCTGATTATCAAAGGCGATTCAAATCAGTACGAAACGATTATCGAGCATCCATTGGATAAAAAAGAAATCCACACTTTTCTGGAACTTGTCAAGGCCGAGTTTCCTAGTGTTTCCATCAGTCTCTACTCTGGTAAAGATTGGATTACTGAACGTTTGGATAAATGGGTTCAAATTGAAGCCAACATTACAGGTGAGCAACCTCTTATTCAAAATGTTCTGCTACCCGTTCTGGATGCTCTCATTCCAGCCCATAAACTGCTTTTAATTGATGAAGCAGCTGTTATCCAGCAACTGCATGCTTACTTGCAAACGCTGGATTTCCCCAATACAGCCTTCTACCTGTCCAAGGACAATTATCTGGAAGTCACGCATAAACACGTGTCAAAAGAGCACGCCCTTCTGGAAGTGGCTAACCACTATCAGATTCCGCTGGAGCAGGTCATGACGATCGGGGACAACTTCAACGATCTTCCGATGCTGCGAATGGCCGGTCTGGGAGTCGCCATGGGCAATGCCCCTCAGGAAGTAAAAGAGGACGCTCGGACAGAGACCTATAGCAACAACCAGCACGGTGTCGCAAAAGCTATTGAAAAGTATGTTTTAATCTAACGAAAAAATCTGCCAATGTGTACTGACCCCAAAAAGTTGGACAAAAAATATTAGTGAAAGGATTTGGTTCTGTACTG
>NZ_JPEN01000092.1 GCF_000767835.1 Streptococcus sinensis
ATCACCTCAACTAATTCTTGTCAACACTTTTTTTGAACTTTTTTTGCTTTTTTGTAACTTTTTCATTCCGCCTTAGAATATCGTTGTAAGGGCGTTAAAAACGTGTAAAACAACTTTCAAGAGACTACTAATCTAGTATTCTCTGTAAACGATTTTTTTCTAACTATCAAACTCCAGCGATAGTTTCTTAATAAAAACCAGTATATTTATTTTCTATATTTTACAATTTATCAGATAAAAAGCCATCCAAATCGGACGGCTTTAATGAGTTATTTTACTTCTAATAAACCGATATCTCCATCTTCACGACGATAGATAACATTCGTTGTATTGTCTTCTACGTCGGTATAAATGAAGAAATCATGCCCCAACAAATCCATTTGCAAGATAGCTTCTTCTACATCCATTGGTTTTAGATCAATATGTTTAGAGCGCACCACTTTTGAAGATGATTCATCAGCTTCTTCCACTAAAGCGTCCGTGAAAAGCTGACTAGTTGCAACTTTGTTACGATTTTTCTTTTCAATTTTTGTCTTATTCTTACGAATCTGACGTTCAATTTTATCAACAACTAAGTCAATAGAACCGTACATATCTTGTGAAACATCTTCTGCCCGAAGGGTAATGGAACCAAGAGGAATGGTTACTTCGACTTTTGCCGTTTTTTCGCGATAAACCTTCAGGTTGACACGTGCATCAAGTTCTTGCTCTGCTTGGAAATACTTCTCAATCTTCTCAAGTTTAGAAACTACGTAGTCACGGAGAGCATCAGTTACTTCTAGGTTTTCACCACGGATACTATATTTAAGCATATAAGTACCTTCTTTCTAAACATAAATGTTTTATTTACAATATCATTATAACGCTTTCATTCCTTTTTTGCAAATATTTTCTTATCTTACGAGTGAAAATGTCAAAACTTCTTTCACACCTGCTTCCAGCAGTAATTCTCGAGCCAATTGTAAGGTTTTACCAGTCGTATAAATATCATCTATCAGCACAATCTTATCTGACAGAAGACTATCTTTTGCCAATCTAAAACATTGCTGACTTTTTAAACGTTCTTGGCGATTTTTACTGGATTGAGCAAGAACATCCTGCTTTTCAAGCAAATGTTTATAAGACAAACCAGCAGCTTGCAAGAAGCCTTCTACCTGATTAAAACCTCGACTTTGGTATTTTTCAGGACTGACTGGAATGGGAACCAGAGTATATTTTTTGAAGTTTCTGAGACTTTTTTTGAGAACTTCCGCAAAAACAAATCTTAGAAGATAATCTCCTTGAAACTTGTATTTGCTGAAGAAATCCTTCATAAAGTCATTATAAGGAAAACAGGCCTGATGCTGAACCAAATAGCCTTGCGCTTCCCATGCCTGACAATCCGAGCAGACTTCCGCCTCTCCCTCCTTCCAGCAGCGTGGGCAATGAATAGAGGAAATAGCTTCAAATCCTGCTCTACAATGTTTACAAATTGTATTTTTTTCTTTTTGTAATAAAATCAAGGAAGAAAAAGTCCCATTTTCTTCGCTCGCTTGGCTGCATAACAGGCAATTTCTCATAGGCCAGCCTCCTTGTTCATCAGTTTGATTTCACGAATCGCTTTTTCGATTGAATGTGTGGTGCCGTCATGAAAGAAGAATAAATCTCCCGTCGGCCTCTCCATGCTACGTCCCACTCGACCAGAAATTTGAACGAGAGCGCTACGACTAAAGAGACGATGGTTGGCCTCCAGAACAAAGACATCTACACAGGGAAAGGTCACGCCACGCTCTAAGATGGTCGTTGTGACCAAAATGGTAATTTCTCGCTTCCGAAACTCTTCAACGATTTCTAAACGATTTTCAGTTGTTGAAGCCACAAAACCGACTCTTTCCGCTGGAAAAATTTCCTCCAAAACTTGCGCAAATTCCTGACCTCTTTTGATTTCTGAGGCAAAGATTAGCAATGGAAAGCCTGTTTTTCTCTGTCTCTCGATATATTTTTTCAGTTTAGGCGGCAATTTCTTTTTCGCTAGATACTTTTGAAAATCTGCCAGCCAAACTTTTTGGGGCACAATCAAAGGATTGCCATGGAAGCGACGAGGAAGACTAAGTCGTTTTAATTCTCCTTTTTGGACTTTTTTATCCAGCTCATCCGTCGAAGTGGCAGTTAAAAAGATGGTGGTTCCTTTCTCCTTGACTGACTGCTCCACGGCATGGTAGAGCAGAGGATTGTCCACATAAGGAAAAGCATCTACCTCGTCCACAATCAGCAAATCAAAGGCTCGATAAAATTTAAGAAGCTGATGAGTGGTGGCGATGACCAAAGGACTGCGAAAATATGGCTCGGATTCGCCATGCAAAAGCGAAATCGGGCAGGCAAAATCTAGCTTAAGGCGACGAAAAAGCTCCAAACAGACATCAATCCGAGGGCTGGCTAGGCAAACCGCTCCCCCACGATCAATCACCTCTGCGATTACCTGATAAATCATCTCCGTTTTGCCCGCCCCAGTCACCGCATGGACAAGGCTATTCTGCTTTTGAGCAACTGACTCTAACAGTCCCTGAGAAACTTTCCTCTGAAACTCTGTCAATTGTCCTTGCCACTTGAGTACCTGATTTTCTGGAAAGTCTTCCTGTGGAAAATAATAGAGCTGCTGGTCACTCCGTACTCGCCCTAAAATTAGACATTCTCTGCAATAGTAGGCATTAACCGGTAACTTATGATGCTCTTTGTCCACTTGAGTGCCACAGCGGCCGCAAAACAACTTCCTCCTTTCCTCTCGCATACTGGGCATCTGCTGGGCTTGCAATTGCAACTCTGGGCTGAGCTGATCTTTTGTAAATATCCTACCTAGGCAATCTTTTCTTTCTAACATACTTTTTTATTCGTAAAATTTTTGGAAAAATTCAATTTTTTTGTGTAAAATAAAACTATGGAATATAGAACAATTAGACAAGACGGCCAAGCCCAAGAAGAAATTAAAAAATCTCGTTTCATTTGCCATGCAAAGCGCGTTTACTCAGAAGAGGAAGCTAGAGATTTTATTGCTGCCATCAAAAAAGAGCACTATAAAGCCACTCATAATTGCTCTGCTTTTATTGTCGGAGAGAAAAGTGAAATCAAACGAACCAGTGACGACGGGGAACCTAGCGGTACAGCAGGCGTTCCCATGCTCGGTGTCATGGAAAACCACCAGGTGACCAATGTCTGCTTTGTGGTCACGCGCTATTTCGGTGGGATTAAGCTAGGAGCTGGTGGGCTCATTCGGGCTTATGCTGGTAGCGTCGCTTTGGCAATTAAAGAAATCGGTTTGATCGAAATCAAGGAACAAGCCGGCTTGCGCCTTAAAATGTCTTACAGCCAGTACCAAAACTTCGATAACTTTTTAAAAGCTGAAGATCTGATCGAATTCGACACCGAATTCACAGATCTAGTTGCCACAACCATTTATATCGACAAGCAAGAAAAAGAACCACTGGAACAGAAATTAGTCGAATTTTTCAATGGCAAAATCCAAATTGACGATCAAGGTTTGCGCGAGGTTGAAATTCCCTTAACAGTTGAATAATTTAAAAAGCTAGGCTTGGTGATAAAGAATTTTTATCGTGGCCATAGCTTTTTTATATTTTACAAAGTGCCGCTTTCGTCTTATACTAGTTTCATTAAAGTATTGAGGTATGAAGGATGACAAACATTTATCAAAATATCACAGAACTGATTGGAAGCACGCCCATTGTCAAGCTAAATAATATCGTTCCTGAAGGAGCCGCTGAAGTTTATGTGAAGTTAGAAGCCTTCAACCCTGGCTCTTCTGTCAAGGATCGGATTGCTCTCAGCATGATTGAGACTGCTGAACGCGAAGGCCTTATCAATCCTGGCGATACTATCGTTGAAGCAACCAGCGGAAATACAGGCATTGGCCTTTCATGGGTTGGAGCAGCTAAAGGCTACAAGGTTGTCATTGTTATGCCAGAGACTATGAGTGTAGAGCGTCGCAAGATTATTCAAGCCTATGGGGCAGAGCTAGTTTTGACTCCAGGTAGCGAAGGAATGAAAGGAGCTATTGCCAAGGCAGAAGAAATCGCCCAAGAGCGCAAAGGCTGGTTGCCGCTACAATTTAACAACCCAGCCAATCCAGAAGTTCACGAACGAACAACAGGAGCAGAAATTGTCGCTGCTTTCGGTGAAACTGGACTGGATGCCTTTGTTGGTGGTGTCGGAACTGGTGGGACTATCTCTGGTGTCTCTCATGCTCTAAAAAAAGCGAATCCAAACATCCAAGTCTATGCGGTCGAAGCAGACGAATCTGCTATCCTTTCTGGAGAAAAACCAGGCCCCCACAAAATCCAAGGAATTTCAGCTGGATTCATTCCAGAGACCTTGGATACAGAAGCCTACAACGGTATTGTCCGCGTAACTTCTGATCAAGCACTGGAATTGGGACGCTATATTGGCGGTCAGGAAGGCTTCTTAGTGGGAATTTCATCTGCTGCAGCTATTTTTGCAGCCATTGAAGTCGCGAAAAAACTAGGAGCTGGTAAGAAAGTTCTTGCTCTGACACCTGATAATGGAGAACGCTACTTGTCTACTGCCCTCTATGAATTTGACGCCTAATCGTGAAAATAGTGTACCAAAAATCCTACCCAAATTGAGTAGGATTTTTTTCTAATCTTTTTGTTCTTTTAGAAAATCCTTGGCTTCCTCAATCCAAGTTGGCATTTGCTTGCCTAAGGGCGCAAAACCAATTTTACAACGATCATTTGAAAAGCGATGCCGTCTCGGTAAGCGATGTTTTTCTTCCTCTAAGGTCCGCATAGACAGACTGGCCTTGCCAGAAAACTCGTCATAATCCACCACCTGCACGAGAACCTGATCCCCGATTTTTAAAATATCGTGAATATTATCAATATAGCCCGTCCGAATCTCAGAAATATGAATGAGGCCAATCAGACCGCTTTCTAGTTCAACAAAGGCACCGTAGGGCTGAATCCCTGTAATTTTGCCCTTTAACTTATCTCCGATTTTCATTCGTCTATAACCTCAATCGTCTCAATAACAACATCCTCAAGCGGTTTATCCATTGAAGCTGTCTCAACTGCTGCGATTTTGTCCAAAACTTCATAAGAAGCCTCATCTACTAACTGCCCAAATACAGTATGTCGACGGTCCAAATGCGGTGTCCCGCCCTTGCTAGCATAAATTTCAGCAATTGGCTCCGGCCATCCTCCCCGAGTCAATTCCTTGGTTGAATAAGGAAGACTGCTGTTTTGAACAATAAAGAACTGACTGCCATTGGTATTTGGTCCAGCATTTGCCATTGATAGAGCGCCTCGGATATTATAAAGCTCCGGTGAAAACTCGTCTTCAAAGCGCTCGCCGTAAATTGACTCGCCACCCATCCCAGTACCAGTCGGATCGCCACCCTGAATCATAAAATCTTTGATAACCCGGTGGAAAATCACTCCGTCATAATACCCATTCTTTGATAAAGCGATAAAGTTGGCAACTGTTTTGGGCGCTTGCTCTGGAAACAGTTTGATCTTCAAATCCCCATGATTAGTCTTGATTTTTGCAACCGATCCTTCAACCGCTTCAGGATTGACCTGTGGGAAATTCAACTCTTTTTCTACCATTCCTAACTCCTCCAAAGCATAAAAAATACCATCTTCTTCTACTGTTTTTGTGATGAAATCTGCCTTTTCCTGCAGCTTTTTGTGAGAAATTCCCATGGCAATGCTGATACCTGCATAGTCAAATAACTCTAAATCATTAAGCTCATCTCCAAAAACCAAGACATTCTCAGGTTTTAAGCCTAGATGCTCCGCCACCTTAGCAACACCAGCTGCCTTTGAACCTTCTGTCGGAACAACATCCGATGAATGCTCATGCCAGCGAACCAAGCGCAGAGCTGAGGCTAGATCCTCTGGCAACTGCAAACTATCTCCTACATTTTCAAAGGTCCACATTTGGTAGATTTCATGATCTTTGTAAAAATCGGGATTGACAGCCAGATCTGGATATATGATATCAATTGCTGACGAAATCATAGGATTGCGGACGGATAAAGCCGCTTCATGACTACCTACCAAACCGTAATCAATCCCCGCTTCCTTGGTCCATGCAATGTAGGATTCCACACACTCTTGTGGAATGACCGTTTTAGCAATGACTTCCCCTTTTCGATTTTCAACATAAGCACCATTCAAAGTGACAAAAAAATCAGGGTCCAAGGCACGAATTTCTGGAACGACTCCAAAAATACCACGTCCAGAAGCAATTCCCGTCAGAATACCTTTTTCTCTCAGCTGTTTAAACACAACTTTGATTGACTCTGGGATGAAGCCTGTATTCTTTACTCGCAAGGTGTCGTCGATATCAAAGAAAACAATCTTAATTTTTTTTGCCTTATATTTTAATTTTGCTTCCATATTTTCCTCTTTCAATTTAATCTTTTCTATTATATCATTAAAAATCGTCTTGCGGAACAAGGTGATGCTGAAAAGCGTAGACGACTGCCTGGGTTCGATCGCTCACTTCCAGCTTGGATAAAATATTGGACACATGCGTCTTGACTGTTTTCAAGGAAATAAAGAGCTCATCAGCAATCCGCTGATTTTCATAGCCCTTGGCTAAAAGCCCCAAAATATCCCGCTCCCGCGCTGTCAAATCCTCATAAAGCTCTATATGATTTCGATGGTATTCAAACTTCTTACTGACTTCTGTTTCAATGGCAAATTCACCTTTTGCAACCTTTCTGACTGCGTGGAGAATTTCCTCAGCACTGGAGGTCTTCAGCATATAGCCACGAGCACCAGCATCCAACACTGGATAGATTTTTTCATTGTCCAGATAAGACGTCAAAATCAAAATCTTTGCCTCTGGCCATTCTTTCAAGATAGCCAAGGTGGCATCAATACCGCTCATCTCTGGCATCACAATGTCCATTATAATTACATCGGGCCGGCTTGCCAAGGCTGCTTCGACTCCTTCTCTGCCATTGGTGGCTTCTGCTACTCCTTCAACATCTTCCTGTAATTCTAAAAAGCTTTTTAAACCCAATCTGACCATTTGATGATCATCCACTAGTAATATTTTCATCTTTTCCCCCTTCTAATAACGGAACACAGATTTCGATAGAGAATCCTTTTTTCGGAGCTGTCAAAATTTTTAGACTGCCAGCCATATCATACACTCGATCCTCAATATTTTTCAAACCATAACTCAGTTCATCCAAAGTAGCTGGTTCAAAGCCGATTCCATCATCAGAAACCTTGAGTTTTAATTCATTTCGCGTCTGATAAAGATAAATGTCCAAACGATTAGCTTGAGCATGACGCAAGGTATTGTTGATCATTTCCTGGATAATCCTGAAAATATGCTCCTCAATCTGCTTGGGGAGACTGGCAACCTCATGTTTAAACTGGACAGTCAGGTCCGACTTATCTCTTAATTCCTTAATTAAAACATCCATGCCCTCTACTAAAGTTCGATTTTCCAACTCTGTCGGCCGTAAATGCAAGAGTAAAATCCGCAAATCTTTTTGTGCTGTATCCAGAATGTCAGCAATTCCCTTTAGCTGCTCTTGGAGATTTTCTTTTTCAAGCCTCTCCACATTTCCAGCGACACCTGAAAGAATCATATTGGCTGCAAACAGCTCCTGACTAACCGTGTCATGTAAATCACGCGCAATCCGCCTGCGCTCCTTCTCAACAATCTTCTCCTCTACCTGCAAAGACTGATTCTCAGACTTCTGCAAATTTTCGGTTAGAATATGCACTTTTTCTTCCAATTGAAGTAAAGAATAGTCCAGCTCTGCCTGACCGGTCGCTTCTAAAGCTTTGCCCTCTAAAATGTATTTGACATTTTTTTGAACCTGAGAAACGGATAGAAACTGAAGAAACTTTGCTGCAGCAATCAATAAAACAGTCAGAGATAGACCTAGAACTACAACAAAAAACATAAAAGACTGCAGAAGTTCTAGATTGTTTAGGAGCTTTTGCCATTCAAAATTAAAAATATTAAAAATGTAATGAAAGATGATCCCTAGAACAAAGAAGGTATAGAGAAAAATGACCAAGTAACTTGTTTTTTTCACTTTCTGACAACCTCCACATTTCCTAAAAAGCTGACCAACACAATTTTTACAGTTTTACTCGCTCGCTTATAATCTGGCGTTGTCAGGGAAATCGTTTCATTGCGCAACTTACGAGATGGATGATTTAAAAAATGCAAGTCCCCATAGAGGGTATTAATCTGAAGCTGGATTTCCACATCTAAAGGAATGACAATCTTGGTATCCCCAAAGGCCTTACGAATAATCACCACATTATCATGATTAGCTAAAATAACATCTTCTAAATGGACGGTATCCTTTCCAATCAACCGCAAAAGATTAATATCATGAAACTGACAATTATCTTTTGAAAAATGCTGCAAATCTCCCAGCCAACGATTTTTATCACTTTGAATTTCGACATCTTCTTCAAAAACTAGATAACTTTCTTGATTTTCCTTGTAAATATATGGGTAAGCTACCATCAAACCATAAATAACTGCAAACAAAAGGGCTGCAATCACATAAGGATTGAGCATAATAATGAAAAACAGCATAATCATTGATGCCACTAATAAAAAATTCCCTTTTTGTTTACCAAAATAATAATATAAAAGCAGGAGAAAAAGGACCATAATGATAACAACACGCGAAAAATCTGCTGCCAACATCGTGATAAGAGCCATAGACAATAAGATTGTTTCAACAAAGATGAATAATTGAACTTTCCACATAGCCTTTTCCTTTCTGTACCTCTCTATTCTAACAAAAATAAAAAGAAAAACCTCCGTCTGAGGCACGAAATAAAAAAATAAATCACTTATGCCCAAAGAAAAATGGTCATAAGTGATGTATGAAAACTATTAACGACTAGAGCTGCTGCTCGACGATGAAGTAGAGCTGGATTGTGCATCATCATCTGATTGACTATGAGAACTAGAGGACGATTCTGATGAACTCGTTGACGAGCTTGCAGTAGTGCCATCTGTCACATAGAGAGTGATTTTTGTTGATTTTAGACTAACACTTTGTCCGGCTGCTGGTGTCTGCGAGGCCACTAAATCGGCTTGACTAGAAGCCACCGAGCGATCAATAACCCGCTCAATATTCGAAGACGGAATTCCCATCTCGATTAAGTAAGAACGAGCATTGGCATAAGTGTACTGAAGACTGCCAAAATTTGGCATTTCTACAGTGCTAGTCTCTTTTGCAACTCTCAGGGTAATTTGAGCATTTGAAGATAAATCGTACGTTGCCCCAGCTGCTGGTATCTGGCTGATAACAACTCCTGGATCATAATCTTCTGATTCCACTTCTTCAATTTTTATTAATTTTTCGGAAACCTTTTTATTCTTCAAATCTTCAACTGCTGCTGAATATTTTTGACCTGTATAATCCGCCATGATAAGGTTCTTGGGGCCTTTAGAAATAATGAGGTTTATTTTGCTACCTTCCCGCCGCTGACTTCCTGCCTGAGGATCCGTCTTAATGACATGACCGGAAGCAACCGAATCACTGTTTTCTTCTTTTTCTTCTCCGACTACTAAATCTTTAGCTTCAATAGTCGCCCGAGCTTCTGCCACAGTTTGACCTGCCACATCTGGAACGGTGGTATTCGAAGGACTGTTATAAATCAGAACTGCAAATGCAGCTAAAACCAAGAAAACCGCCAAGAGCAGGACTTTATATCGGGTTCTTAAATGGTGTTTCTGTGCTTTCTTTTTTACAGGAGCTGGAGTTTCATCAGGTTTCCTCACTTCTGTTGGCTCAGTCTTTGGAATGGAGGTTTTTGTCGGTGAAACAGTCGGCTGAGGAATTGGCGAAATTTTTGGTAAGGTCTTAGTATCTGCTTTAGCAACATCATCAAAAACAAGTTTTTTTTCATTCCGTCGCTCATAAGACAAACTGCTCGACAAATCAACATACATTTCAGCAACAGACTGATAACGATCCGTTAATTTTTTAGCTGTTGCCTTGATAACCACATTTTCCAAGGCTTGAGGAACATTGGGATTTTCCGCAATGATCGACGGCAATGGCTTTTGAAAATGCTGGAGAGCAATCGTTACAGCGCTATCTCCATCGTAAGGGATATGCCCTGTAAGCATCTCATAGAAAATAATCCCCATTGCATAGATATCGCTTTGAATTGTTGCCTTTGAACCACGAGCCTGTTCTGGCGAAAGATAGTGGACCGAGCCCAGCATAGAGTTAGTCTGGGTCAGACTTGTCTCAGCAAAGGCCACAGCAATCCCAAAGTCTGTCACCTTGGCATTGCCATCTGGGGTTAAGAGCACATTTTGTGGTTTCAGGTCACGGTGAACAATCCCCCGCGTATGCGCCAAGCGCATAGCCAAAAGGATTTGTCCCATGATTCTAACCGCTTCTTCGTTTGAAATCGGAGATTTTTCTTTGATATAGCGCTTGAGGTCAAGTCCTGCTACATATTCCATGGCCAGATACTGCTGACCGTCTTCTTCTCCGATATCGGAAATCCGGACAATGTGAGGATGATCTAAATCAGCCATCGCCTTGGCTTCCCGCTGGAAGCGCGCTACGGCAATAGGATCTGTCTGGTAGTTGGTCCTGAGAACCTTTACTGCAACTTCCTCACCATCCAAAATCAAATCCTTGGCCAGATAGACATCTGCCATGCCTCCTCGACCAATTTGCTTGATGATTTTATATCGCCCGGCAAAAATCTTGCCGATTTGAATCATGCCTCATCCTCCTTGTCAAAACGAACCAGAGCGACTGTGATATTATCCAATCCTCCAGCATTGTTGGCAAAGCGAATCAACGTTTGAGTTTTCTCAGACAGACTGATGTCACTGGTCACGATGTCATAGATCTCACTTCCTGAAATCATGTTTGTCAGCCCATCACTGCTTAGCAGTATATAATCACCATCTTTCAAGGTTACCATACCATAATCGGGCTGCACCTCATCTTTTTGACCAATTGACTGGGTGATAATATTCTTCTGCGGGTGGCGTTCTGCTTCTTCTTGTGTAATCTGTCCGGCTTTTAGAAGAGCATTAACAAGGGAATGGTCGCTAGTTAACTGGCTGTATTCCTCACCACGAATCAGGCTAATCCGTGAATCACCAATGTGGGCATAAATAGCCTGATTATCAATGATGGCTAAGGCTTCCAGAGTTGTCCCCATGCCCTTATACTCTTCATCCTGACCAAATTGATGAATGCGCCGATTTTCTTCTTCCAAGTGCTCTGCAAACCATTCACGGACTTGGTTCACCGAGTCAATCTGGGTATTAACCCATGCGGCACCTAAGTCTGTTACCGCCATTTCACTGGCAATATTACCAGCTCTGTGGCCCCCCATACCATCGGCCAAGATGATCATGGTCTTGCCAGCACGATTTACAAAATGATTGGCATAATCCTGATTATTTGTTCGCTTTTGACCAACATCTGTTAATACTGAAATTTCCATACTGTCAGTTTCCTCCTCCAGTTAAGATATCTTCCTAAATTGACTGATAAAAAATCCATCACTGCCATATAATTCTGGTGTAATCAAGATACAGCCGTCTTTTACGATATCTTCTCTTTCATGTTCTAGTCTAACTTGCTCAAAGTTTGGATGTCTTTCTAAAAATTGCTTGACTACTTCAAAATTCTCTGCAGACACAATCGTGCAAGTGCTATAAGTTATTATACCACCTTTACATAGACTTTGACAAACACTGTCTAATATATCCAGCTGAATTTTTTGCAGGCTCTGAAAATCTGCATTTTCTTTATTGTACTTAATGTCTGGTTTGCGACGAATCAAGCCGATTCCAGAGCAGGGAGCGTCCACCAAAATCTTGTCAAAAGCGTCTGGACCAAAAGTCTCAAACACCTTGGTCGCATCCAGCTTTTGAGTTGTGATTTTATCTGCTAAGCCTAGACGATCCGCATTTTGACGAATCAAGTCCAGCTTATGGTCGTAAAGATCCAAGGCTGTAATCTGACCAGTCGTCAGATAGGAAGCCATGTGCACAGCCTTGCCACCTGGCGCACTGCAAGCATCCAAAATCTGCTCATGTCCCTCAATCTGCAAGGTCGGAGCAACCAGTTGGCTAGACTCGTCTTGAATAGTAATCAAGCCTTTTTCAAAGAACTCATGACCAGCAAAATGGCCTTGTTTCTTGACCAAGGCTGAAGGAGCTAAGAGCGAATCGTCCGCACCCAAAACCGCTTTAACTTCTTCCTTTCGAGCCAAATCCGTCACTCGAATGCTAGCCTTATTGCGCTCAAAGAGACTAGCAAAGATGACTGCCGCACGTTCTTCCCCGTATTCGTCAATCAAAACCTTGACTAGCCAGACCGGCAGAGAATACTGGACTGAGTAGCGCTTGTTCTTGCGGTTGATAGTGGCCGGATCAGCTGCACCTTCCCGCTCGATCTTCCGCAGGATGGCATTGACGTATTTTTCACTGCCACGCTTGCGGCCTTTTGCAATCTCAACAGCTTCATTGACAACAGCATGCTGGGGGATTTTATCCAGATAGAGCATCTGATAGAGGCTGAGCTCAAGCAGGATATAAAGCCAAGCATCCAGCTTATCTCTGTCCTCCACCCAATGAGCCAGCTGCCATTCCAGACTAATTTTGCGAGCGACCGTTCCATAGACCAGCTCCGTAACCAAGCTTCTATCAGCTGAACTGAAAGCACTCTGTTTCAGAGCCTTGTTGAGGGCAATATTGGAATAAGCGCCCTCTTCAAAGACTTCTTCCAGAATTTCCAGAGCAAGCTCACGGGCTCTTTTTTGTTTACTTTCCAAATTCATCACCTACCGCTAAGCTGCGACCCAGACCGTTGAGAAAGTCCTTGATGCCCATCTTGGGCTTGCCGAATGGCTGCACCGTCTTTAGAGAAAGGGCTCCCTGACCCGCTGCGACGACTAATTCTTTTTTGCTGATCGTCAGGATTTCACCCGGACGACCACTGCCTTCCGCTTGGCTAACTTCGTAAATCTTGAAGCGCTGACCAGCTAGCAGGGTATGGGCCACCGGCCAAGGATTCATGCCCCGAACCTGATTGAAAATCTGGCGACTGGTCTTTGTCCAATCAATCCGCTCTTGATCTGGGCTGATATTTGGTGAAAAAGTCACCAGATCTGGATCCTGAGGCTGGGCTTGAATCTCTCCCGCTACATAGGCTGGCAAGACTTCTAAAAGAAGATCGCGGCCAATCACAGCTAGTTTTTCAAAGAGAGTTCCGACATTATCAGACTCTTCAATGGCTATCGCTCGACTGGCAATCATATCACCAGCATCCATCTCTTTGACCATCTCCATAATAGTCACACCAGCTTCTTCATCGCCATTTATCAAAGCATAATGAATGGGCGCTCCGCCACGGTATTTGGGCAAGAGAGAGGCATGGACATTCACTGCGAAGTTAACGCTATCCAGCAAACGGCTAGGCAGAAACTGGCCAAAGGCTGCTGTCACGATTCCGTCAGCTCCCAAGTTCATAATCTCTTCCAAGTCCGCGCTTTTAGCCAACTTTTCTGGTTGGTAAACCAGCAAGCCGTTAGCTAAAGCCACTTCCTTGACCGGTGTCATGCGAATCTCCTTTTTGCGGCCCACTGCTCGGTCAGGCTGAGTGACCACCGCTAAAATTTCATATTGTTCGCTTTCCAGCAGGCCTTTTAAGACAGTTGCTGAAAAGTCAGGTGTCCCCATAAAGATTAATTTCACTGTCGTTTCCTCAAATCTGTCGCAGACTACTGTCGCCTACGACTGTTTTTCTTTCTATTATACCAAAAAAGCGAGCAAAGCTGATAGCTCTCGCTCACTTTTGTCATCAGATAAAATTCTGGGGTTCATTATCAATACTGAGGCGCAGGTCCTTATTTTCCGCTTGCTGCGTTAACTCCAATACCTGATTAAGCGTGACTTGCAGGTCATCCTCAAACCGATACTTAAGTAAAATCTGATAGTGATAGAGATTGTGGGTGCGGGCAATGGGCTTGGGTGTGGGACCCAAAATTTGCACCTTGTCCGACAGGCCATTCCGTAAAATATCCATAACCTGATAAGATTTCTTGACCACCATTTCCTCATCCTTGTGGGATAGGGTCAGCCCTACTGTATAGTAATAAGGCGGATAGCTCAACTGCCGACGAATCCCCATTTCATAAGCGTAGAAACCTTCGTAGTCCTGCTTTCTGGCAAAGTCAATGGCATAGTGATGAGTATTGTAAGACTGGATAAAGACTTGTCCTGCTTTTTCTGCCCGACCTGCCCGACCTGCTACCTGAGTCAGCAGCTGAAAAGTCCGCTCTGAAGAGCGAAAATCTGGCAGATTCAGAGCTGTATCCGCATTGAGAACACCGACCAAGGTCACATTAGGAAAATCCAGTCCCTTGGCAATCATCTGAGTTCCCAGCAGAATATCTGCCTGCCCCTGACCAAAGGCCTCTAGGATTTCTTCGTGACTCCCCTTTTTACGGGTCGTATCCACATCCATCCGCAGAATGTGAGCATCTGGAAAGAGAGTCGTCAGCTCATCATAGGCCTTCTGCGTCCCCGTACCATAATAGCGAATGCTGCGACTGGCACAATTAGGACAGGCTTGTGGAATGTCCTTGGTAAAACCACAGTAATGGCAGTTCATGGTCTTGGTATCCATATGCAGGGTCAGGGAAATATCACAGTTGGGACAGGTGTCCACCGTGCCGCATTCTCGACACATGACAAAGCTGGAATAGCCTCGCCTGTTGAGCATAAGAACCGTCTGTTCACCTTTCTCCAGACGATCCTGAATAGCTTCTAAGAGAACAGGAGTAAAATTACTAGCTTCATTTTGCCCAATGTAATCTCGAAAATCCACCACTTGAACCTGAGGAATCTGCGCCAGTGGATTAGCCCGCTTAGTCAGCTGCAAAAAGTCATAGACGCCACGACTAGCTCTGGCCCTGCTTTCCAAACTCGGAGTCGCCGAACCCAACACCAAGACAGATTGATTGTACTGAGCTCGCAGGAGAGCCACTTCTCTGGCATGGTAGCGAGGATTGGAATCCTGCTTGTAGGAGGACTCATGTTCCTCGTCAATGATGATGGCTCCGATATTTGTCAGCGGAGCAAAGATGGCCGAACGCGCACCTACAACTACCTGAGCCTCTCCCCGCTCCACCTTGCGCCACTCGTCGTACTTCTCACCATCAGATAGACCTGAATGCAAAATAGCCACCTTGTCGCCAAAGCGCGAGATAAAACGGTCAGTCACCTGAGGAGTCAAAGAAATTTCCGGCACTAGCATAATCGCTGTCTTTCCTTGACCTAGAGCCTCCTCAATGACCTTGAGATAAACCTCGGTTTTGCCGCTCCCCGTCACTCCTTCTAGTAAAACGGGTTGAGCGTTTTCTTGACCGATTTTTTCACAAATCGCAGCGACCGCGACTGCTTGCTCCTCATTTAGAACCAGCTTTTTATCCTGTCGCTCCTTTTGGAAATGCGCAGCAGACCGGCTAACCTCTTTCTTCTCTGTATGGAGAAGCTCCTTTTCTAAGAAAATTTTAACTGCTGTAGGCGAAAAGAGCTCGCGTAAGTCTTTGAGGCGACCTGATTGTGGATTTTCCAGCAGATAAGTCTGAAGTTCCTGCTGCTTTTTCGCTCGGGTGGAAGGCAGAAACTGAGCCAATTTCTCTCTGTCCACTTGATACCAAGTTTCTGTCTTAATATGCTTACGGTCAGTCGCTTGGTATTCCAAGCGAATCTTACCAGCCTGGGTCAACCGCATGAGCTTGGACTGACTTTTCTTGTCCAAATCAGAAAAGCGAAGACTAGCTGTTTGACCGAAAATAGACTGCCGCTCCTCAACTGAAAGCTGCTCCGTTGGATAAAGTAACTTGTCATAGCTGGAATTAAGAAGACTTGGTAACATGGCCTTCAGGATGGAAATTTTATAGGAAAAGACAGACTGGCGCAACTGCTCAGCTAGCCAGAGCTGCTCCGCATTGAGAACCGGTCTAAAGTCCAGAACTTCTGCAATATCTTTCAATTCTCCAACATGTCCTGCCAGATCTTCAGCTTCCTCATTCGCCAAGCCAACAATCAATCCTTGAATCAACCGACCGCCCTTACCAAAAGGCACATGCACCCGCATCCCAGCTTGCAGCATTCCAGAAAACTCCTCTGGAACCGCATAGCTGTATGGTTTGTCCGTCTGCATCAGAGGAACATCGACAATAATCTTGGCAATTTTCACACTCTCACCTCTCTTTCCCTAAACGCCATATTCATAGAAAAAAATAAGATTGAGTAGCCCCAACCTTAAATCTTCTCACCCTCTTCTTTTTCTTTGGCAATTTGTTCTTTGATCTTGCGCTCCTCTTCTTCTTTGCGCAGGCGTTCTTCTTCTGCACGTCTGCGAACTGCTTCGCGTTTTCCTTCTGGATCTGGGTGAATCACAACATTACCAGATTCAATTTCTTCCAGAGCACGCAATGTTGATTTCTCTGATTTGAATTCCTGAGTTGGTTTAGCACCAGCTTCTAATTCATGAGCACGCTTGGCTTCCAAGATAACCAAAGAATATTTTGATGGCACCTTGTCCAACAGGGTGTCAATAGACGGTTTTAACATCATAATTTTTTACCTAATTTCTAACTTAATTATCGTATAAGTACTTCATCTTTTGGAAGCATCTCTTGGTAACGACCGATGACTCGATCCACACGAAAATGCTCCGCTTCGATCACACGTTTAACGCGTTCAGCCGCCAAAGATACTTGATCATTGACAATGGCATAGTCATACTCACGCATCAAGGCAATTTCTTCTTTTGCTTTCTCAATCCGCTGAGCAATGACTTCTGCGCTATCTGTCCCGCGACCAACCAAACGGTCTTTCAATTCTTCCAAGTCTGGCGGAGTCAGAAAAATGAAGACAGCATCCGGAACTTTTTTCTTAACCTGGAGAGCACCTTGAACTTCAATCTCTAGGAAAACATCCACACCCTTATCCAAGGTCTCATTTACATAAGTGAGTGGAGTTCCATAATAATTTCCAACATACTCAGCATATTCCAGCATCTGTCCCTGACGAATCAGCTCCTCAAATTCTTCACGAGTGCGAAAGAAATAGTCAACCCCATCTACCTCACCAGGGCGTTGTGGACGGGTTGTCATGGATACAGAATATTGAAACTGATTATCAGTGCTTTCAAAAATCTCTCGTCTGACTGTTCCCTTACCTACACCTGAGGGGCCTGAAAAGACGATTAGTAAGCCTCGTTCCGTCATCATATCTCCTTCATAATCTTTCTATCTAGTGTAACAGAATTATGCTTATATTTCAAGAGAATGTCTCTATTTCTATAGTGTTCTCATCAAAAAGTTAGCAGGCCAGTCCGAAACCTCGTAGGAGAAGTAAGCACTTCACAAGAAAGAAAAAGCAAGCTGCTGCCAACTTGCTTTCCTTCTTATTTTGCGTAATCAACTGCACGCATTTCGCGAATGACTGTGACTTTGATATTACCTGGATATTCCAGATTATTTTCGATTTTTTCACGAACATCATGTGCTAAAATCGTAATCTTATCATCTTTGATCCGTTCTGGATTGACCATGATTCGAATTTCGCGGCCTGCTTGTAAAGCAAAGCTATTTTTTACGCCCTCAAAGCCGTTAGCAATTTCTTCCAAATCCTGTAGACGTTTGATATAGCTCTCAAGTGACTCACTGCGAGCACCCGGACGAGCTGCGCTAAGGGCATCTGCTGCCGCAACGATAACTGCAATCACGCTCTCAGGCTCCACATCTCCGTGGTGGCTGGCAATCGTATTAACAACGATTGGATGCTCTTTGTACTTACGAGCCAACTCTGTCCCGATTTCTACGTGACTGCCTTCCACCTCACGGTCAATGGCTTTCCCAATGTCATGAAGGAAACCAGCACGACGGGCAAGATTCGCATTTTCACCCAGTTCCCCAGCAATAATTCCAGAGAGCTTGGCTACCTCAATCGAGTGACGAAGAACATTCTGTCCATAAGAGGTACGGAACTGCAAACGTCCCATAATTTTCATCAAATCAGGATGCAGGTTTGGTGCCCCGATTTCGTAAGCGGCTGCTTCACCATACTCTCGGATACGATTATCAATTTCTATCCGATTCTTTTCAACCAGCTCCTCAATGCGAGCCGGATGAATACGTCCGTCCTTCAAGAGGGCTTCCATCGTCATGCGAGCAATTTCACGACGAACAGGATCAAAGCCTGAAAGAGTGACTACTTCGGGTGTGTCATCGATGATGACATCAATACCGGTCAAGCTTTCAAAAGTACGAATATTGCGCCCCTCGCGACCAATAATCCGCCCCTTCATACTATCATCAGGTAGATGAACCGTTGAGTTGGTCTGCTCAGCCACATAGTCACCAGCAATTCGCTGCATAGCTTGCACCAAGATATCCTTGGCCACCTTGTCAGAGCGCTCTTTAATATCCTGCTCCGCTTCCCGAATACGAGTCGCAATCTCTTTAGAGAGTTTATCCTCGGTCTGCGCTAAGATAATGTCACGCGCTTCCGTTTGAGTAAGGGACGCTACCCGCTCAAGCTCAGCTTCCTTTTGCTGCTCTAGCTCAGCTACTTGTGCTTCACGCGCATCAATGTGTTTAGCTTTATCAGAGAGACTTTGTTCTTTATGCTCCAAAGTCTTTTCCTTGTTGGTTAAATTATCGTCTTTGCGGTCAAGATTACTTGCACGCTCTGTCAAGCGGCTTTCAATTTGTT
Source organism: Streptococcus sinensis (assembly GCF_000767835.1). Taxonomy (GTDB): domain Bacteria; phylum Bacillota; class Bacilli; order Lactobacillales; family Streptococcaceae; genus Streptococcus; species Streptococcus sinensis. Next base: position 18,787 of record NZ_JPEN01000092.1, read on the forward strand.
TTAATTCTTGACGCTCAGACTTAAATTCTGCATCAACCTCTTCACGATATTTTCTGGCTTCTTCTTTTGCCTCCAAAAGTGCTTCTTTTTTAAGCGAACTAGTTTCACGTTTGGCTTCTTTGACAATCAAATCAGCTTCACGTTCGGCTTGTCCGCGTAAATTGGTTGCTTCTTGTTCAGCATTTAAAAGAGTAAGTTCTGCGGCATCTTTAGATGTTCTCATCTTAACCGAGATCCCTACGTATCCAATCACTAAACCAATGATGGCAGCAAAAACAAAAACAGCTATAATATTTAAGCCCATGTTTTCACTCCAAATCTATTTAATTATTGAATTCAAAATTCCATACTATTCTATCATAAATGCTGAAAATTCACAAACCTATTTTTCTAAAAAACAGGCCTGTTTTTTCTCTATTATTTGCTAAAAGGGCGCTAAATAAAAGAATTTAATATATAAAATTTTTTATTTTAAATGTAAACTTTTTTTATGCTATAATCAAGGGGAAGATTTTTAAAATATGATACGAAAGCTTATGATTGATTCTGCTTCGCACTCATCTATTATCGTAAAGGAGAACTTATGTCTAAAGAAGTTATTGTTGAAAGCTTTGAGCTGGATCATACCATTGTTAAAGCCCCGTATGTCCGTCTGATTGGTGAAGAAACTGGACCAAAAGGAGATATTATTTCTAACTTTGATATTCGTCTGGTTCAACCAAATAAGGATTCCATTCCGACCGCCGGTCTGCATACGATCGAACACCTGCTGGCCATGCTCATTCGCAAACGGATTGATGGTATGATTGACTGTTCACCTTTTGGCTGCCGCACAGGCTTTCATATGATTATGTGGGGACAGCACACAGCGACCGAGATTGCTCAAATCATTAAGTCCTGCCTAGAAGAAATCGCCGAGACAACTACTTGGGCAGATGTCCCTGGCACTACCATCGAATCCTGTGGAAATTATAAGGATCACAGCCTCTTTTCAGCCAAAGAATGGGCAAAACTCATTCTCAGCCAAGGAATTTCTGATAATGCCTTTGACCGGCATGTTATCTAAACAAAAAAATGCAGAAAATCGTCCAAATGGAATTTCTGCATTTTTTTATTTTGATGCATCATCTAGCAAGCTTAAGGACCGCTAGACAGTCTGCTGAAGTAATTGATTTAATAATCTAAATCTTCCGCATAACCTGGGCCGTTTCCTACAAAATAACCCGTCTTACAGTTGATACTGAAAAGATAAGTTCCATCTGGCTTGAAAAGGTTATAATAACCATTGCCCTTGATAATATTAACTTTTTCAAGGATAAACTGGTCCCCTGTGATATATCCACGTTCGCGTGATGTTTGCAAAATTTTCTCTAAAACTCCAGGATTAAAAATCCAAGCTGGATTATTGACATCATCGATAGCCGCTTGATTGTATGGAACTCGACTGAGATGGCGCTGGAGGTTTACCCCATCACTTGGGAGGCCAAAGCCAGTATAGGAGTTGGAGACAGTGCCTGAACCTGAACCACCTCCAGCTGTTGCAGGGCTTCCTCCTTGATCTGTGCCAGGAGCTGGTGCCGGCACTACTTGACTGCGTCCTTGAGCAACGGCTGCTTTCAGGACTTCATCCAATTTTGCATTTCCGCTTGATACATCAGAGAAATTAGCATCAGCATTTGCCTTGGCTTCTGTATTGAGGACACCGTCTGTAATGGCGCCGCCGTCAAATTGTGAATTTACACTTTGGATTGCTGAAATTTGCTTGACCAGAGCATCGTATTTAGTTTTAGCTGCATCGTAGTCGCTGGTACCTTTTAGAGCCTCAAGCTTGGCTTTCAAGTTTTCTAACTCTCCAAATTTGCTGTTTTTCACTGCTGTTTGGCTACTATCTGTAAAGAATGAAGCGTACAAATCATTAAATTCTTTCAAAGAAGCTTCTTTCTTTGAACTTGACGAAACTGACTTTTTACTCGATTGAGTGGTTGAAACGCTGGAACTCCCTGCTGTTCTATTGCCACTATTTCTTCCCAAGGTAAAATAGAGAGAGGTTCCAACGGCCGTAACCGCGAAAAGCGCAAGTACAGAATATAAAACTACCTTTTTCTTGTAAAAAGGAACTTCAAGGCTTTCAAAGTCTTCCTCATCTGCCTCTTGAAGCGAATCATCGGAAGGATCAACAAAAGGCTCAACTGGTAAATCATCTATTTCTAAAGCTGATTTGTTAGGAGCGAGTTCTGCCTCTTCTGCCAACTGCGTTTCATACAAATCTGCGGAATGGTCTGGGGCAGCTTCCAGTTCTTCACTTCCCCCATCCTCATGCCTTTCTTTGGCAAAATCATCTAAATCAAAAGCAACATTAAGCGGGTGCGACTCTTCTGGAGTTTCTTCAAAGTTCTGAGTATCAAACTTCCCTGCTTCTATTTCTTCTCGGTGCTGTTTGATGTATTTGTCTAAAATACTATCTTCGTCTGTTACTCCCGCTTCGACTTCCTCATTTTTACGTTTGACTTGACCAACTGTCAAATCCTTGGCTTCTTCAAAATCCAAGATCGACTCTTGCGAAGATTCTAAATCTTTTTCATTCATTATCTGCATTCCTTCCTAATCAAGAATTTGACGTTTGACACGCTCTCCAAAATATTGATATAAATCAACTTTTAAAGTACCGTTGTACAGTTTGCGTTTTTTATCTGCCAGACTGCCATATTTGGCTTCGAAGGCCTCGTCGCTCGTCAAGATAAATTTACTCCAGGTTTTCAATGGGGCAAAAGTTTCCCCCATTTCCTGATAGAGCTTGGTCACAGCATCGTCGTCCAATAAACGCTCGCCATAAGGCGGATTAGAGATAATGACACCATTGATCTTGTCCGTATGAAGGTCTTGAAACCGCATTTGCTTAAAGTGAATCTGGTCAGCAACGCCGGCTTCTTCAGCATTTTTCTTAGCAATCTCTACCAGACGGGCATCCAAATCAGAGCCCAAAATATCCAATTGAATTTCTTGGTCAATATGAGCCAGTGCTTCTGCCCGGAGCTGACGCACCAAGTCCTTGTCTACCCAATTCCAGTCTTCAAAAGCAAAGGAACGGTGTAGACCTGGTGCCATCTTCATCCCAATCATAGCCGCTTCGATACAGAAGGTTCCTGATCCGCAAGTCGGGTCAATCAAGGGTTTATCTGGATACCAGTTTGACAAAAGTAAAATCGCGGCTGCCATATTTTCCTTGATTGGCGCTCCGCCCTTCTCAGTCCGATAACCACGCTTGAACAAGCTAGAACCGCTGGTATCAATCATGACCGTCACAAGGTCTTTTAAAATGGAAACTTCAATCTTAAACTCTGCTCCATTTTCCTGCAAGGGAACACCCTCTGGACGAGCATAATGCTTTTGCAGTTTTTTCACAACTGCTTTTTTTGAAATGGCTTGAACGCTGGGCTCATTGTGCAGTTTTGACTTGACACACTTGGCTTTAGAAATGGGAAATTTCGCACCTAAGGGTAGATAATTTTCCCAGTCCAAAGCAAAGACGCCTTGAAAAAGCTCTTCAAATGTTTTGGCTGGAAATGTCCCCACAATAATCTTCACTCGATCTGCCGAGCGCAGCCAGAGATTGGTTTGAATAATAGTTTTGACATCGCCTCTAAAGCGGACGCGACCATTTTCAACCTGACAATCTATACCCAAATCCCGAATCTCACGGCCGACCACTGCTTCCAGACCCGCTGCCGCAGTAGCAATTAAATTAAAATTTTCTTTCATTCTTTCTTACTCTATCAAGATCCACTTGGCCAAACCGTTAAAAAACTGGTCTCAGCTCGGAATCAGAATGTTCTGGCGTGGCTACTCTTTTTGAGAGAAACCTTACTTTTATATTTCATCACTTTCATCTGTAATCTGTTGAAAGGAACTCTATGTCTTAATCAAAAAGCTAGCATACGCTAGCTAACCTATGTGCAATTTTCTATAAGCCATGTTTTGTTCCAGAAATGACTAGGTACCATCTCCTTCGATAATCATCTGTCTACTGTTTCCAGTCAGAATGCTATGTTCGTTTCCACGCATTCCGTGCCCCGACCAAAGTTTGGGTTGCTAGCTTGAGGGGTTTACCGCGTTCCACTTCTTCTGTTTCCAAAAGAACTACGTCACTGTGGCACTTTCAGACCTAATCAGACCTATCCAAAGACTTAGCCTTTTCAGTCGCCGTAACGGAAAAATCCGTCCCTAGGCTTATTGTTTCACCTAGCACAAACACTACCAGCATCACAGCCGGTGCTAGCATGGACTTTCCTCATGAAAATATCAAATCTTCACGCGATTATCCAAAAATTGCACAGTTATTAGACCAATTACATATCACGATCCACAATCTGCTTGCCAAAAACTTCCTTTTCCAGACGGTTCAAGCGCTTCAAAATATCAAAGTTGGTTGCCGATGTCATTTGTGGCATTTCTACTGTTGGTTGAACCGGCTTTGCTGGAGCCGTTTCTTCAGGCTTATTCGCCAATTCTTCTTTCAAACGACGATTTTCTTCACGCAGTTCTTGCACCAAAGCAGCGTAAGTTTCATAATCTTTGATAACATCATCCAAAAATTCATCTACTTCTGCCTTGCTGTAGCCACGCACTTCGCGCTTAAAATCTTGATCAAAAATATCTTTTGCTGTAAAAATAATACTTGCCATCTTCTCTCTCCAATCTAGTTCATCATATTCAATTATAAACAAAATCCACTATAAAAATCAAGATTTAGCCCTTATTTTCCTAAAAAATTTTCTGCTACCTCGTTTAAGTCATCAAATGTTAATTTTTTGATAAAATACTGTTCCTGATTTTTCATCTCTTGGTAAAGATATTTGAGGTTTGTCTCATTTTCTTCATCGTAAAATAGATAAGCTCCGTCTGTATTTTGAAGCAAAAATTGATTGTATTCTCGAAACTGACTGGGATTTTGGTAGCTAGTGTAGGCGTATTTGACAAAATCTACTTGCTTAAAAGCCGCAAGTTTCGCCTGATTAGCTTCATTCCAGTTTTCTCCTTGATTTTCAAATAAAAAAATAGTTGCTATCTGAAAACTGTACTCTGTTTTCAATTCCTTGGCAACATCCAACACCCATGATTCAAATCCCAGATTCCCCATAAAAACGAGCCAATCCACCCCCTCATCGAGTAAGCGCAGCAAATCCCGCCTGACACCCTCTTTAATAATCTTAATGCGCATGTCTTTCTCGGTCACAATGCCAATTTCAAAAGGCTTATAACCCGCGATAAGTAGACTTGTCATTTATTCTCCCTTAAAAAATGTTTTTATGATATAATAGAGTGATGTTATTGTACCAATAAGGAGTTCTATGGTCAACTATCCTCACAAACTAAAGGTAAAAAATAAAATCTTTAGCTCATCCACAGATTTTATCAGCTTTGCCAATCGTGGGATGTCTTTTGAAAAAATGATCAACGAATCCAACAACTACTACCTAAGTAGAGGACTCGCTGTTATCCACAAAAAGCCAACACCCATCCAGATTGTTAAAGTTGATTATCCGCAGCGCAGTCGTGCTAAAATCGTAGAGGCCTATTTTCGGCAAGCTTCTACAACAGACTATTCTGGTGTTTACAAGGGGCATTATATTGATTTTGAAGCCAAGGAAACGCGGCAAAAAAATGCGATGCCTATGAAAAACTTCCATCAACACCAGATTGAGCATATGGAGGCTGTGCTGAAACAAAAGGGAATTTGTTTTGTCTTGTTGCATTTCTCAAGCCTAAGGGAAACTTATCTGCTTCCGGCTTCCTATTTGATTGAGTTTTACAAGATAGACAAGGGCGGAAAGTCCATGCCTTTATCTTATATTCAGGAAAATGGCTATCGAATCGAAATCCAGCATTTCCCCAGCGTTCCCTATCTTGATATTATTGAACAAAAACTACTAGGTGGTATTACAAATGAATAAACAGACTGTTATGCAGATATTAAAATATCTTGCAAGCGCCCTCATTTCTCTTCTCTTGCTTGGCTTTGTAGCCGGTTGTTTAGTGTTTACTTATTACGCTTCCAAGGCCCCTACGCTCTCTGAGAAAGATTTAATCGCGACTACTTCAAGTAAAATCTATGACAGTGATAATAATTTAATTGCTGACTTAGGTGCTGAGAAGCGAGTGAATACAAATACAAATGAGATTCCTACGGATTTGGTCAATGCCATTACTGCTATTGAAGATCATCGTTTCTTTAGTCACCGAGGAGTTGACTTTATTCGTATCATCGGTGCATTTCTCAGCAACCTCAAAGGTGGAGGCAGACAAGGGGGGTCCACTCTGACCCAACAGCTCATCAAATTGAGCTACTTCTCAACCTCTTCTTCAGATGCGACTCTTTCTCGTAAGATACAAGAGGCCTGGTTAGCCACTCAATTGGAGCGCAAGGCAACGAAGCAAGAAATCTTGACCTACTATGTCAATAAGGTCTACATGTCCAATGGTAACTATGGTATGCAAACAGCAGCCCAAAGTTACTATGGAAAAGATTTAAAAGATTTAACAATTCCTCAATTAGCCCTTCTGGCTGGAATGCCGCAGGCTCCTAATCAGTATGATCCTTACACAAAACCAGAAGCAGCCACTGAACGCCGAAATCTGGTCTTGTCAGAAATGTATGAACTGAAATACCTCACACCAGAGCAATATGAACAGGCTGTCAATACGCCTGTTACCGACGGCCTCCAAAGCCTAAAAGCTTCGTCTAGCTATCCAGCTTACATGGATAATTATCTAAAACAAGTAATTGAACAAGTTGAAGAAGAAACCGGCTATAACGTATTGACCACTGGAATGGAAGTTTATACCAATGTCAATACAGAAGCCCAGAAAAAACTTTGGGATATTTACAATACTGAGGAATACGTTGCTTATCCTGATGATGAAATGCAGGTTGCTTCCACCGTTATGGATGTGCGAACTGGTAAAGTTATTGCCCAACTCGGCTCCCGTCACCAGTCTACCAACGTATCTTTCGGTACCAACCAAGCCGTTGAAACTAACCGCGATTTCGGTTCAACCATGAAACCAATCACTGATTATGCTCCGGCTCTTGAAAATGAAATCTATACCTCTACGGCTGCGCCTATTACAGATGCTCCATATAATTTCCCGTATTCCAGCACACCAGTCTACAACTGGGATAAGAAATACTATGGTACTATGACGATTCAGTACGCTATTCAGGAATCCCGTAACGTTCCTGCCGTGAAAACGCTGGAAGCCGTCGGTCTAGATGAATCGCTTAAGTTCCTCAATCGCATCGGCATTAACTATCCTGAAATGTTCTATGTTAACGCCTTTTCAAGTAATACCAGCAAAGCCGGCAATGAATACGGAGCCAGCAGTGAAAAAATGGCTGCTGCCTATGCTGCTTTTGCCAATGGCGGTACCTACTATAAGCCACAGTATGTCAATCGTGTCGTCTTCAGCGACGGAACAGAAAAAATCTTTGCTGATAATGGAACCAAGGCGATGAAAGAAACTACAGCCTACATGATGACGGATATGATGAAAACCGTTCTTCACTCAGGTACAGGTACAAATGCTGCTCTTTCTGGGGTTTATCAGGCTGGTAAGACTGGAACCTCCAACTATGCTGATGATGAATTAGCTAAGCTGACCAAGCCTTACTACTACTCTAGTATTGTCACACCAGACGAACTCTTCGTTGGTTATACGCCTAAGTACTCAATGGCTGTTTGGACTGGCTACTCCAACCGTCTGACACCAATCCTTGATGATGGGGTTAAAGTGGCTACAGATGTCTACCGCGAGATGATGCTCTATTTAGCTCAAGACGGATCAGCTTCAGAAGATTGGGAAATGCCAAACGGCTTGTTCCGCAGCGGATATTATCTCTATCTAAATGGAGCAACTGTAAATAATCGCTATAATACCCAACAATATTATAGCTCTACTTCTTCAGAAACTAGCACAGAAGCTTCTTCTAGCAGTTCTTCAGAAACAAGTAGCTCAGCTCCCGCTGCTAATCAATCGACTTCTTCTTCAGAACAAACAAATGGAAGCGAGTCAAATAATCAAAATCAAAGCAGTCAGAATAGCGGAAACCGTTAGAATACTAAAAGAGTCTGAGACAAAATAGTTCTCAGCCACAAAAAAGCTAGAGATTCCCAATTGCGGAA
>NZ_JPEN01000091.1 GCF_000767835.1 Streptococcus sinensis
CAAAAAGCAACGGCAAATCCGTTGCTTTTTTTGTAGCAAAGGGACTATTGTCCCAGACTCTTTACTAATTGAATTTTTTAAGAAGATTATTCTATACTTACATGAACCATATTACGCAAGAAATGTATGCGACAGTTATCGGCTCTATCCTAGAGTGAAGTCCAGAGTTAAGTAGATATTTTACATATGAAACATTAGAAAAACAATACCTGTTGTATTGGCCAGAATATGCGATAAGGTTGTGATCAAACAATTTTTAGTCTTTTTATAAATAACGGAATAGATGATGCTATCAATAAAAATCATCAAAACATCATAGCTAACAAGTTCAAAACTTCCACTAGCAATATGGGCTACCGCAAACAATAAAGACGACACAATAGCACAAAGCCAAAATGGAAGAATTGTCATTGACTTACCAAGAAAGAAACCTCGCCATGCGATTTCTTCTCCTAAGGCTGCAATTATTACTTGAACCATAAGGAGTGGTATTTTATCGAAAGATAACATAGAATCCGTTCTTCCAACAATATGACTGGTGAATGCACCCTTAAATACCAAATCACCAATAATTAACGTTGCTACAGCAGTTCCTATCGGGAGTAAAACCAAAATAATTACCCCTTGTTTTTTCAGATCATCGAAAAATGATTTAAAGTGCAAACCTGATTCTATATGTGATTTTTTATCAAAATGTTCAAGAACAAAGAAAAAGAGAATACCAATCAGTACGGTGAGACCTGATACAGAAAGTTCAGGTATTATCTTTGTCAAAGACAACACTGCCATTAAAAACAAACCAATGATTATAGTATATACAGACTTTTTATCTATTTTAGCAAAATTAGGCATAAATATTTCTCCTTAACGTTAGTAGGGCGACATGGTTATTCTTTTGTCTTGAATTATCAAATTAAGTGCACAATTCAAGACTTAAAAAACTTTCGCCAAAAGGTTTCTAGGGTTTCACGAGCAAACTTACACACTCAGCAGTTTGCTGTTATCGTATCATCACACTCTCCTCACTCTACGACATCTATCGAAGCATGAGCAAATTATCTACTTCTACTTCGCTGATGCCTCAGCTCGTACAAGCAGTGATACTGCTTCAACTTGCTTACCATTGTCCAAACTTATATTAAGATCCTCATCAATGATAGGCAGCTTAAAAGTGATGGATTTTAGCCATTGCCCATTTACCTGCTTCTCTTCATAAATTTGAATTTCTGAAATGAGTGCTTCTATTAACTGCCTACGCTCTACATCGTTCATCACCTTATACAGCTTGTCAAAATATATCAGAACCTTATATATATTATCACCTGTAAGTTTTTCAGCTTCAATATGTTTTGTTTCTTTGGTATTTCTAACATTAGATGTTTAGATTCTTCCATATTTGTCTCCTCCATTTTATCAATAATCTAAATAGTCAGTATCTTTATCTTCTTCACACATAATTGATTTTTATTCGTTTTTTTAAGTTTCTATTCTATCAAATAGTTTGATAATCTCAGAATCCGAAAATCCTAAGGCATATAGTTTTTCAAACAATATTTTTGTTAGCCTGTTCAAATGCTGATTTCTTAACTCAATTATTTTCTTCTCACTTTCAGTAACAAAATATCCTTTACTTCCACGACTAACAATTAACCCCTGTTTCTCAAGAACTTTTAATGCTTTTTGGACGGTTTCAGGATTACATTCTTCCATCTCTGCTAAAGTCCTTATGGGAGGGCATCTGTTGCCCCAGTACATACTTACCTCTTAAAATAGTTGCTCTTATCACAGATGTTATTTGTAAATATGGATACATATTCACTTAACCTTTTTATTTTTCCTTCCTCGTATAAATTTCCAATAAGTAGAATACGGAATAACCGTAGCAAACAGAAGATAATATTTATTAGCAAACATATCAGGGGCTCCTTTTGCATTGAAATGAACAGGAATTTCCTCCGGGAGAAATATGCAAATAATAAATATTACAACAATCATTAACATCAAGACCAAGACATCTTTTAACAGTCCAACTTTCATACAATTTTCCCTCCTTAAACTAAATAAAATTTGACTTGCTAACTTTTATATAAACTTCGCTTGAAATAACAAGTAAAGTAACTGATATTATCTGCAAAACCGGTGTTATCGGAAGATTTAAAAACCAATTAAGAAGAATTGGTGTAATGAGTGCAATTATCCCGACAAGTCCAGACACAATAACAGGCATGCTCTGCTTTACAACCATCATCTCGCTTTCCCATTCATAATTTGGATACTTTTTATTTAGGGAAATTCCTATCACTGTTATAAAGATCGAATAGCATATAGGAACAATTATTAGGTTAATAGCTTGAATAAAGTTCATATCAAGTTTTAGCATAAATGCAAATATGGAAATCATATACCCAATCAAATGAAGTGTAAGGTTTACAGCTATCTTGGAATTTAAGATCATTTTTACCTTAACAGGAGAGCTTTGCAAAATCCAAATGTTTTTTCCTTCTAAAGATATCGCTGAAGCTGCTGGGCAACTGAGCGAGAGCATAGATGCGATAAATAATGGAGCAAAATTTGAGAGATATTCATTTATATTTCCTATTCCTGAAGACTCTCCTATTTGTTCCACAGAATTAAAAAGCAAAAATATACTAAAAACACATAAAAGTATTACACCAAAGCCTGCATTCAAGACCGCCATGTACGAGCTTAAAAAGCGTCCCATTTCTTTTTTATACAAGGAAAAAAATATTGATTTTCTATTATAATATTTTTTGTTATCACAATATTTTGATGTTGTTTTAGCAAGAGTATTAAGGAATCCATACTTCATCGAAACAATTTTTACAAATATACAAAAAAGTGCTGTTGAAAAAGCAATAAATGATCCCACTCCAATATACATTGAAAAATTTGTGTGTTGCATGAATAACCCGGATATTGGGTACAGTTCGGTAATTTGCTTAGAAAGCATGATCTCAATGCTGTCTTCATTACCTGATTTCATAGCTGACACTGCAATATATCCAATTATACCTATCATTGCAAATGAAAAGATTAGAGCAATAACATTTTTCCTCTTAAAATAAGACGAAACAGCCACAACAATGATTCCCATACATGCTGCTATGCACATAGGTATCAATGGAACAAAAATCATGGAGGTAAAATACAATATAATCTGCAATACATTTAAGCTTCTGTTTAACACCCAAACAATGCCTCCCGGAAGCATAAATATAAATCCTATTAAAAAGTTCAATAAATACATAAACATAAACTTGCTACTTATAATGTCTGAGCTTTTTAAAGGTAGCGATAAAAGCGTTTCCATATCACGACTACCAAATAAAATTCCATTAGAATAAAATATTGTCAAAAATAATATTGAAAAACTTGATACCGCAACCATATAAGCTGGTATCAATTCCTGCTGTCCAACTTGCACCAGTGTTTTGGCTGTCATAATATTATAGACACAGAAAAATATAGCAAGAGTCATTATTCCAAAACTTGCAATAACAACAGAGCTTTGCTTTTTATTTCTCGGCTCTCTAATTTCGTTGATTGGAAAAAAATTTATCAATTGGGCTCTAATTAGTATCCAAATTTTGCTCATTATCTTGTACCTCCATGAAAAAAGTTTCCAAAGTTTTATCACCTTTGACTTCTTCTATATTTCCGCTTGCGATTAACTTTCCATTTTTTATAATTGCAATTTTATTACATAATTTTTCTGCAACATCCAAAACATGTGTTGAAAAGAAAATAGCTCCTCCATCTGACACGCATTCGTGCATTACTTTCTTTAGTAGAAAAGCTGCTTTTGGATCAAGTCCTACAAAAGGTTCATCTAAAATTAGTAACTTTGGAGAATGCACCAGTGCAGAAATAATCGCTGTTCGTTGCTTCATACCATGTGAATACGAAGATATCATCCCCGAAAGATGCTTAGTCATTTCAAATAAATCACTATATTTTTGAATTCTTTCTCTGCGTATTTCAGTAGAAATTTCAAATAAATCTGCAATAAAATTGATGTACTGAAAACCCGTCATGTGTTCATATAAGTCTGGATTATCCGGAATGTATGCCATCATTTTTTTACAAATAACAGGCTCCTCTTTAATGGAATGCCCATTAATCGTTATACTTCCATTCTCAAAATCATGAATCCCAACTACTGCTTTTATTGTTGTAGTTTTTCCGGCTCCATTTGCACCAATGAATCCATAAATATCTCCAGACTGTACTGAAATGGATAGGTTATCAACAACTTTTTTGTCTCCGTAAAATTTACTAAAATTATTTATCTCTAACATGCTTTTACCTCCATTGACAATTTGTCAGTTATTCTTTGAAATAATACCGATAGCTTGTTTAGCATTAGCTATCGGAACATTATTATTTTTACAAACATTCTATTCTTTTTCAATTGCTAAAGAGTTTTTTTGCATTTAAGCTTTGTTCAAGCATTATCTTAAATGCGTTTAAATACTCATTGACAGACTCTTTTTTTGAATATCTTATACTTATGTTATTTGAAACAAAAACATAAGCTGTCATAAGAAATTCCGCTGTTTCAGACGGATATTTTACAAAAAGTGTTTTTTCTGATATTCCTTGGTTTATTATCCTTTCAAAATATATTGTCAGTTTTTCAATAATCTTATGTGATAACTTATCTATCATATATCGATTTTCTTCAAGATCAACTGTTTTTTGTAACTCTGTTCCCTCTGCTGAAATATTTTCCGAAGATATAATTGTGGCATCTATAAAAGCTCTAATTTTTTCAATGGCGGTTTTATCTTCATCATAGACAATAACATGAATATCTTTCAATAATTTATCTGAATATTGTTCCACAAGACAATATAAGATATCTTCTTTATTCTTAAAGTGATAGTACAGCAAGCCTCTTGATATATTTACTTTGTCAACAATATCCTGAGTTGTTGTATTAGTATACCCTTGCTCTATAAATAGTAGCATTGCAGCATCCATAATTTCAGCACGTCGTATTTCCGGTTCTTTCACATCTCGCATTTTATCCCTCCTATTTAAAGGATATCACGCAACTGACATTTTGTCAATTGTGTTTTCTCATTTCTCTTGAATTTTATGGTATAATATATTTACAATTTTAGAAAAATGCTTAATGCTTGCTTGACTTTTGTAGCAAGCACAGTAAGTGTACGGACACTTACGGAAAAATTGACGAAGCAGCCCTTTGGGATCTGCTTCTTTTTTTATCAATTTTTAGCTTGTTAGGGAGAACCCTAAGACCCCGAAATACATTCAAAGGAGAATTTATCTATGGCAAATAGAATACGAAATGAAAGACTTGAAATTAAATTGACAGAAGAAGAAAAGGCTCTTTTTGAGGAGAAAAGAAAACTTGCAAAATGCAAAACTATGAGCCATTTTATCCGCAAATGCATTTTAGAAAAGGAAATATTGATCGCTCCCTATGATACGGTTTCCACACTTTTGAAAATCTGACATATAAAATTTCCCTTCCCACAAAAAAGCGGTAAACCTTATAGCCTTACCGCTTTTGCTGATGTTAAGTACAAATTATTGATTGAGCCATTCATTTATAGATAAATTTGACCATCCTCCAACAGGTGTTACAGGTCTAGCAGGGCGAGCAGGTCTAGCAGAGCGAGCAGGTCTAGCAGGGCGAGCAGGTCTGGCAGGACGTGCAGGTCTGGCAGGACGTGCAGTTCCCCTAATAGTTGAGCCTGTACTCCACGCAATAACCCTTCCGCTAGTATCAAGACAAACAAGTTCGTTTACTGGTCCTATCCAATTGCCTGTTTCAGATGACCAAGCATGACCTCTTGAAATATAAGCTATCCAGTCCATGTTGCAATTAAATATATGTTTTCCTGGCTCTATCCACCCTATCAATTCAAAATTTCTATCAAACAAAGATTTTAACATAAAAATTACTCCTTTCCATTTTATATTTTAAAATAATCATATCATTTATTTTGATTTATCAATATGATTTACAGATTGATTTGTTTTATTCTTCAAGACAATATCGTCTGCTCTCTGTACGTCCGAATAAAGGTTAAAGCTACGTGAAACGATTGTCATGCATCGTTGATCCAGCGTTGTTCAACTTTATTCTCACTTGCAAATTGTAATTTATCACTTCTTGATTTAAACTGATTTTATCGCTTTATTAATCCCTTGTAAAAAAGCTATGACTGCCTCTCCAATCATCGGTATTCCGTATGGACTTAATAAGAATCCTATTATCAGTGCTTCTATACCTATTGAAAAATCTTTTTGAAATAATGATACAACCCCAACAAGGATACACATAAGCATTAACAAATACAGTATTGTTGTTCCTATGGCAAGTAAAAATGTCAGAAATGCTGTGAGGATACTTAACACCAAGCTAATTGGAAACAAAATTATTTTTATTATCCATCTCATAAATCCCCTCCATTTCTACTAAATCATTTTAAAATGCTTTAACGCATCCATAATAGCTTCCTCTTTTTCCAGTGTGCATTGTGGAATAGCCTGTTTCTCTTTTTTTGATTTATTATAATGCTCCCTCAGTACAATTCCATATTTTTTTTTAATCTGTGCAATATAGAGTGTCGAAACCTTTAAATCAAATTTTTCCAATATATATTCCTTGATTTGTGCATAAGTCGCTTTACTTTCAGCACTTGTCAAATCAAGCTCATCAAGCTTAATTTCAACATCTATATGTTTGTCGACATCAAGTTTGGACAATAGTGCTACCGTCTCCACATGTATTGACTTTTACTACCAATACTGTGAAGCGAAATAATGGCAATCGAATTTCCCGAATTAAATTATTAAACGTAACTAATGCGATTATTTACAGCTTCTTCTATATACAGGACGGTATTAAAGATTTTCAAAAATTCTTTCTTGCTTATCTCTTCTGTCCATCTCCCATGATTGACCATATGACGATTCGGCCAGTTCAATGTAAACTTATTAGTATTCTCGAAAAAGAGATAAAGCCACTTAAGTAACCCAGTATCTAATAACGTTGTTTCTACGAATTCTTTCTTTAAAATGCCTACTGTGGACTTTCCGACAGGGACATAATTGTCTTTACTATAATTTTTCTCTGATACCCTGTTCATTACCCCATCTATTATGATTGTAGCAATTGTATATGCCGCATAATAATTCGCAGACTGGAAACTCTGAATCATAGACTTGATTAAGACTGATGGAATAAATTGAGATTTTTCCAATTTAAATATGGTCTTCTCATCAGCTATATCGTTCTCTAGCATCTCAAACCAAAATTCTTCAACTTCCTCAAAGTCTTCAGCTTCTACATCATAAGAAAAATTGCTATCTTGGAAGTAGACTACCCATCCTTTTGTGGCTAAAATTTCAAGTTTAGATTGTATGTCTGCAATTTCTTCTTCAGCATAATGGTCTGGAAGAGACTTTAGAACTTCTGAAATAATTGATAAGTCCCTAAAAATAGTAGCATGATAGCTATTAAGAAAATCTCTCATCACGGTTGATAAAGAATTTAAACTACTAAAGTTATAATTTGCCGGAATTACCCTTTTTATATTCGAGACTTCCTTGAACATCGAACTAGCAGCTGCTGCAATATTAATATTTGACGGAACATTTACTACCTTGGTAAAATCCCTTATCGGTTCTATCATCTTAGCAATTTGTTCAGCATTTATACTTGCATAAAACTTCATAAAATCACTCTGGGCATTTAATATGCTGTCTACAGCTCCTGTGGCTAATTGTTGTTTTTCATTATCCATTTTAATATCTCCCTCACACAACATGTTTATATATGTGTGTGCCTAGCGGTCTTATTTTTTAAAAAAGACGATAGTTCCTCAATTTGATAAAGGTAGGTAAATCCTCCAATCTAATATCCTCTATATGTTTTAGCTGTTCCTTTTCTATTTTAAATAAGTAAAAAGACTCTGAGTAAATCGTTACAAAATATGTATCGAATTTCTCAGCAATATAGTTTCGATATTCAAATAAAGATTCAAAGTCATAATTCAAAGCTTGCATTATTTTTTCTAAAGCCTCAGATTTTGAGAGCACATCATTTTCACCAAACAAAAATTCTACCGGAAAGTACAATAGTAGATTCTTTAAGGTTTCAAGATTGTTTAAAACCTTTAAAACATCTGTCTCTATACATTGTTTTCTAACTCCAGTATAATCTATTTTAAGCTGCAGTAAATCAGATAAATTTCTCGTTCGAAAAGCAACATGAATTTGAGTCGCCTTAATCTCACCTTTTGGTTTTTTACATTCACCATAAGTAGTGATGCCGTCACTAACATTGCTTATGCTGGGAGAAAACAGATTACTAGCTTGTAGACACGATGCAGCTAATAGAATTTTAAAATCAAGTTCATAATCGTTTGCTATTGCATCACACTGACCATTATTCTCATTTACAGGTTTATTATACTCTGATTTCCCTTTGCTTCTGAAGTAAGAAGATTTATTAATCAACTCTAGTAAATAATTTTCATAGTTACAGCCTGATTCATTTTTTATGTATCCTTTATTTATTAAAGCTGCCGGTAATTGCTTAAAATTAAGTCTTGAATCAATATTGGGATCTAAGCCCTCACACATTTGAACAATCTCCTTGAATTTATTACACTGAAGAAAAACATAAAGACAACAACTAAATTATACTGTGGTGAAGATTCTTATTTTAGAGTGATTTTACATTTTTAGATTTATAAGATTAATTTATTTCAATAAATTATGCACATATTTTTTAACATAGAAATTTGTATGGATAGAAAACTGTAATTTTTTCTCTTAGTAGTTGACTAATAAAAATATCAATAACAACGGTTTCTAGATTCTTCAATTAATCCCAATCACAGAAGAATATATGCTAATCAGGAATCAATTTCGACGTCAAGTTCTCTGTTATAGTTCTTGAATTTTTAGCTCAGATTTTATTCGAGCAAGTGCTCTTCTTAGTGAAATACTGTTGATTTTATCTTCACAACTCTCGAATAAATCCAATTCTTCTCTCGAAAGATAATTACTATTTTTTCTAGCCTTTTTAATAATGGTTTTTAAGGTATTTAAAGTGTTACCACCAGATATAGCTCTCTGAAGAGCTGTTTCGATATCACCCACATCTCTTAGAACAATTTGTTCAGCACTAAAATCACCTATTGTCTTAGCAGCATCAATTGTTCCATGACGTAATTCTTCGCTATGTTTAGAGATACGACTTAGGTACTTATCGCAACTAACTAAAGTTGCAAAATTTCCTTGAGTTTGAGCTTTACTTCTTATTTTATAAATAAAATATTTAACTGAGTGTTTTAATATAGGAATTTTCAGCATTAGAGCAAGTGTTCTTATTTTAAATTCCTCAAATGTGGAATTATACTCTATATTTTGATACTTAAAAATTAATTTAAGCATCCTAATAAACGTTGCTATAAACAATAAATAGTCAGATAAAATTGGGTGATAATCTTCAAAATTTGGAATTTCCATTTGGTATGATGAAACAATTTCGGTTTCTGCATATAAATAAGTTGGAAAATCTAATCTCTTGTTAGTGATTTGTTGTAATTTTATAGAAGAATTTCTATATTCGATAAAGTCCCCCCTCTCCCTATTTAAACGAATATAAAGAGTTAATAACGATGAATAAATACTGTGTCCTCTAGTCGACCGTGAACCTAATTCCTTTTTTATATTGTTAAATACAATATCTGAATTATCGCCATGATTAACTAAAAGAGTAAGCAAAAATACAGTTTCGACTATTTTAGACACTTTGATGTCTTTTTTCATATCTGAGATAATTGGAATCAATAATTTATCTACACTTGAATCTCTATTTTTTAAATTCGAAAGATAAAAACAGATTGGAATAACTTGATTACCAAACAATTTACGGATTTTCTGTAAAATCTCATTAAAATAACCGTCAATTTTTACAGCCTTCGTTTCTTTTACTTTCCTTTGTAGAGATGTGCTACAAGAACTATCAAATTTATCTACCCAAAATAAATTTGTGTTTATGTTTGACTCTTGGTTGTAAATACTCTTAAATATAGGAAAATAATCAATATCTCTTCCACTATATCCCGCAAAACAAGGAAACAATGAAACACACAGTTTCCTGATAAAATCGCTCCATTCTGGAGTAATTTTCGTAATCTCAGACATTGTTGTTTTTATGCTTAAATAATTAAAATTTCCTTCTTCATCTTCTATAGTTCCATGTAATTTACATAAAACTAGACCTGAAAATTTATTATCCAATGAAGGAGGCTGATTATCTGGGGTGTATAATTGAATATGTCCACAAATTAGGCCCATATTTTTTAACTCTTTAAAAGCTTTCTCAAATAACGTATCGTAATTCATTGTCAACAATGGTACACCAGCCATCACAGAGTAGTATACAAGAAAATAATGAGCAACATTAGGATAAATCTTGATTCCTAATGAATCTTGGTGTGACTCAAGTAGACAAGACCACAATTTCAGATTGTTTCGTCTGTCATTGAAAAATCTAAGCAACGTTCCATAAAACATTTCAGGCTGTAATGGAGTATCATTAGAATTAATAAGATCTTTTAGTTTTTTACTTAATACTTCATTATCACTGGATTTTGTAGTTTCTAACGAGTACGAGGGGAAAAAAATTTCTATAGTCTTACTCAAGAGTTTTTGCACTGAAGGCATATTTGAGTCAATACTAATACCTGCACCAGTTAAGAAAAAAACTCTGTGAGAATTTAATTTTTCGTTAAAGTATTTAGTGTTGTTATCTATAGTATGAACGTCATTTCTCATAATAATCTACCACCTTCAAGAAATAAAAGACTATGGCGATTCGGCCATTCTAATGTGAATTTTTTAGTATCTGAAAAGACAAGCTTATGTAAGTTTACAATACAAGTTGAAAATTGGATAATCACTATAGGCTTCTTGTTTCTCACTGCTAAGTTTTCTCCAGTATAAATCAGCTTGTAGCTTTGATTTTAATAACACTGCAACTCCAAAACAAATTTCTGGATCAGTCCGACATTCAATAAGTAGGGAACTTAATTCTTCTATATCATTTTCTGAAAGTTCTTCCAACCTTTGCTTTAACTGTAAATGATTAATTATAGACCTTGGCTTATCAGTTGAATGAATCATATTCCATTCCGACAACTGCTTTGCCCAACTTAGTAACTCCATCTTTTGATTTGATTCTTCAATCCTATCATAAGCAGCTATAATCCTAATCAAAGCATTATTTGCACTTATAAATGAATCACTACTCTTTAATAAACGATTATAGGAAGAGATAACAGCCATAATGTTACAGTTGTCAATCTGCATCCAATCTTCTATAGAAAATAAATCAAAAATCGAGATTTCCCTGGTATTACCATCTTCATCTGTTTCTCTACACCATGGCGTTTCTTTGAATATATCTACTAGAAAGCCAGACTTTACATTGTCCTGGTGATACATTAACAAGTAATGTAAATTTCCAATTTTCGCATTTATCAGCTTAGACTCATCAAAGTTGAGGGTCACCTTTTCTTTTTTTAGCAATCCATCTTCAAGTAACAAAAGATTTTTACGAGATTTATCATCAAACTCTGATAAATCCAAATCTTTAGCAATCCCTAATTTTTCCAAGCTATTCTTCAAATTATCTAGTTCTGTTAACTGTTCATTAAGGTTCAGATTATTTAACTTTCTTAAATTCTCACTCTGAAAATTCAACCTATGCTCGTTAATATATATGTAACCCTTTGAAGAAAATTCAAGTAAAACTCTAGTATTATAAATTGCTTCTAAGAGACTATTTGGTCTTTCAAAGGAAAAAGAAAACTCTCTTTCAGATTCTGAGAAGATACTAATTGTAAAACCGGTAGCAAATCTTAACTCTACACTTCCATCTGAATTATAAATACGTTTTACATCATTAAATAAATATTCATCACCAAGCTTTATAATTAAATCAGTTTCTTCAAAAATACTAGCTATCTTTATATCATTTCCTACTGGAATTTCAGCACCAGTAGATTTATCAATTATGTATGGAAATATTTCATGCTTTTTTTGATACTCAAAAACACTGATTGGAGACGAACCTGTAAAATAAAATCGAAATTCTCTATCTTCAGGGATGCTTTCTGACAATTGGTTTTTATCATTAGAAAAACTGATCTGTCGCATTCTTTCATCTAAAAAATGTCTCATCTCAGAATATAGCTCAGATTCATTTAGGTCGTAAATTGTTACTGAAAGGCTCTTCTTTTGAGAGTTTTTTCCCAACTTTGATTTTCTTAATAGGTTTCTTATTGTTAACGGCAAAAGAGAACGGTAGCAAATTTTTTGTAGCTTACCTTCGCTATCCAGAAAAACTACAAAAAAGAATATACCTCCGTCAGATTTATAAGATATTAAATCTGAGGCACTGATATCAAATGAGTTCAATCTTGTCTTCCTTTGAGTAGTTTTTACTTGAATGGGAACTCTACCTATTATATCCTCTTTTTTATCAGATGCGGCTTTAAGTACATGGACTTCACCATCCCACATAGGTGTTTTGTCATTACTATCTATGTATGCTTGTAGCAGGTCATTATCATTGATCAAATCACTAAGTTTCCCTACTCCTAAAGATTCTATTTTTCTGTTGCTTTTCAAAGAGATTAACCTTCCAATATAAACTTTTAATTACAACCTTCAAGATTATTGAGCAATTTTTTAAGTTTTCTATTATATTGTTCTTGTAAGAATTCTAAATCAGAATCTCTATTTTTAACCAAGAACACTTTATATTGCATATTTTCTTTTGGTACAGTCTCTGTGAGAATAGAATTATAGACCGAAAATTTGTCATCAATATCAATTAAGACTGTATTTACTAACGAAAATTCAATATTATAATGCTTCAGATTTTCTAAAACTACTATAATTGATTTTAATACTAAACAACTGCATACCCCTATTCTTCTATATTCAGATGGAACAGCTATGCTTCTATACCTGAAATTTAAATCTGCAAGTTTAGTAACATCTGCCCCTTTTCCAATATTACGAAATCCAAAACTATCTGATAAGATACTATCACCATAAAGCAATTCTAATTCTAAACAACCACCATCTTCTAAAAGTGACTCAAAGGTCTGGTTTCCTTGATTCTCGTAATATGTTTTATATTTGAGTTTGTTTTCTAAAATATTAGAATTATTGAATTTTGGGTCAAAATCTATTTCATTAAAAGAATAATACTCTACATTTTTAGCTTCCCTATTCAATATTTTGTTTATATTAGCTAGTAATATTTTAAACCATGACATATCACTTTATCCTTTCCATCCTCTATGCATAAACAATAGCTACTATTCAGACTATAACCTTAACAATACTACTTTTATTATACTGTAGAAATGAAAAAAAGGCCATAGATAGAGCACTTGCCCTCTTAACTTTTGCTTTATAAATTGACTTTTATTCCTCCTAAAAAAATTTAAAATTTGATGTGATAGTCCTATCGAAACTGATTCCTATGCCTCAGCTCAAGATGCACCAAATTCCAGTCTTCCACATTAATGATTGATTCTTGGTTACTTTCATACATCCACACTAAAGATAAAAGAGTCTGGGGCAAAAGTCTAACCTTAAATATAAAAAGCGAACAAAACGAGTTATCTGACATTCAGAATTCTGTTTTGTTCGCTTTTTTGTCTAATCTATCGATTTTAAAAATTTATAATAAAGAATTCCTGAAATCAAAATCTTTTTGTCCCAGACTCTCATATATTCCTTCGATAAAATGTTTATAGGCTTTTACCAGCAAAGCTACACATTCAACATGATGCGTCTGTGGAAATAGATCCACTGGCTGGACTTTCTTTAGTTCGTAGCCCAGCTCTTGATAGAGTTTGATATCACGCGCCATGGTGGCAGGATTGCAGGAGATATAGACAATCCGCTGGGGCTCCATGCTGACACTGGAAGTGATAAAGCTTTCTGTCAAGCCCTTGCGCGGCGGATCGACTAGGATGACATCCGCCTTGATTCCCTGATTCAGCCAAGTTTGGATGGCTTGTTCTGCAGGGGCGCACATATAGCTGGTATTGTTGATTCCATTGAGTTCTGCGTTTCGCTGACTATTTTCTACGGCCTCAGGAATGACCTCAACTCCATAGACTTGCTGGACTCGGTCAGCCAGCAACAGACCAATAGTGCCGATACCAGAGTAAGCATCCAGCACAATATCTTCTTTTTTAAAATCAGCAAAGTCAAAGGCCGTCTGATACAGCTTCTCTGCCATCTCGGTATTGACTTGGTAAAAGGCTGGCGCAGCAATCTGGAACTGCTTGCCCAGCATGCTGTCAGTGATAAAGTCTTGCCCGTAGAGTGTCCGAAATTCCCGACCGAAAATGGCATTGCCCGGCTGGTCGTTGATATTTTGCATGATGGACTTGATAGCTGGGAAAGCTTCTGTCAAACGCTCAATCAGCTGATCCACTCGGAAAATCTTTGGCCGACTGGTCACCAAAATGACCATAATTTCACCCGAATAATGGCCACGGCGAACAACCAGATTACGAATCAGGCCAGTACCTTCCTTCTCATCATAAGGTTTGAGGTCAAAGCGGCGCAGCAAGTCGCGCACAAAAACGATCACTTGGTCAATGACTGGATCCTGAATATAAAAGTCCTCAATCGGCAGGAGGTCATGGGAATTTTTACGGAAAAAGCCGGTTTCCAGCTGACCATTGACACGGCGAACGGGCACTTGGGCTTTATTACGGTAGGCCAACGGCTGATTCATGCCCAGTGTCTCCATCACTTCTACGTCCGAAATGCCAGCTATTTTATAAAGGCAGTTCTGAACCTGCTTGACTTTAAAAGCCAGCTGGGCTGGGTAGGACAAGTGTCCTAAATCAGCAATTCCAGTCCGCAAATAGGCCAAGTCGACATGCTCATTGCGCTGGTCAGACTTTTTCAAAAATTCCTCAACTCGGCCAAAGCCGATTTTTTTATTGACCTTGAGGACGCGCATGCGAATCACTTCACTCGGCAGGGCATTTTCAATGAAAAAGACGCGGCCGTCTACCTTGGCTACACCCGCTCCCTCATGACTCAGATCTACAATTTCTACTTCAATAATATCGTTCTTTTTTAACATTTCTTTACTTTCTAATCCATCCTGCGCTTTACTGCAAACATACTAAGGCAGAAAATCACAGATGATTTTGATGTTTATTTCTTCCTACTTGAAACGACGTTCAAATTTCTGCTCTGCTATTTTCCCAAAAAGAAAAGGAAGAGACAAAATTTGCCACTTCCTATTATATCATAAGAGCCTTATCTTAAGCCCATTTGGCGCAGTCTTTCTTTGTAAGCTTCAAAGTCAATCAAGAGCCCTTGACCGCCATACATGTCATAGGTATCGACCCAGTCTCCATTTTCTGGAATGGTCAAGCGCTCAACCCCATTGCGAGAGCTAAGTAAAAGAGAAAAACTGTTGAACAAAAGAAAACTGCTAGGAACATTAGTGGAAGTCAAGGCAAAGACCTTTCCTAAAGCTTCTGCCCCAGTAAAGAGTTTGGTTGGATCTTTAACTTGTTGGAAAATAGCTGTTAGGACCTCCTGTTGGCGACGGGTCCGACCAAAGTCTCCCTCATCATCCTTGCGGAAACGAGCATAATTAAGTAAGGTCCGGCCATCCATCTGCTGCTTGCCGACTTTAATAATCTGGTTTGGCACAACTCCATCCTTCATGTTGAGATCATCCGGAACCTCAACCTCCGTCACTGGCTCACCATTGATTGTCGAAAATTTTGCATCCATGCTGACACCGTTTGGAAAAAGAGTGTCGATTGCTGTGGCAAAGGTTTGAAAGTCAACCAGAGCATAATATTTAATATCAATATCAAAGTGATCTTTCAAAACCTGACGGACAAGATCAGCTCCCTGATGATTTCCTTGCTCCCCAAATGTATAGGCCACATTTAATTTTTGATCATAATAATCTTCTTGGGAAGGATCCGCATAAATGTTGCTGACACCATCAACATGAATCAAGGTATCACGCATAAAGCTGACTAGTTTAATCTTGTGGTCTTTGTTGCCCACATTCAGAACCATGATCGAGTCAGTTCGCGTCTCCGTTGACTGCTCCCCCACTCTGCCGTCCGTTCCGAGAATGAGAATATTCACCCCATCTGAACTATCTTGTCCATCGAAATGTTCCACATCTGTCACGTTCGAGTTTCCAGCACTAGCCGTCGTATAGCCCTTGATAAACATAGCAATCATCCCGCCTAAGACCAGCAACAAGAAAATTCCGAACCAAAGAAGAATACGTTTGATTCTGATCTTTCTACGTTTCTTTGGTGCTGGCTGAGGCTGATCAACTACTGCCGCTGAACTGATCTGTTTGGTTTTTTTCTGTCTCCTGCTACGCGAAGGGCGCTCAGGATATTTTGGCAAAAGCCCAGACGAATCTGTCTGCACATTGTCTATTGGGTCAGACGAAGAAATATCCTCTTCCGAATCCGCATAGTCGGCCACAGGCCGGCTATTACTCTCGTGAACATTTCCTTTCGCTTTCTGTCGAAGGTAAGAAAGTTCTCTTTTTTCTTTGTCGTTTAAATAATAATAGTTTTTATAAAGATAGTCTAAACGGAGCTGCTCATGATGGCTAAGATTTTCTGCTCTCCTCATCTTTTCTCCAATCTATTTATCATGAATCAGAAAAACGGTGTAACTGCCAAAAACTTTAAAAGTAATCCCTAAATTTGCAAGTTCTTGATAGGCAAATTCAACCAATTTTTTCTTTTCGTTATTGATGTCAATAATGAAAAAATATTCCCCCAAAGCTGTTTTAAGAGGACGACTTTCAATCTTAGTCAAGTCAATTCCGCGCCAAGCAAAGGTAGAAAGTGCCTTATACAAAGCACCCGGTAGATTATCTGGCAGGGTTAAGGCCAACGTTTGCTTGTCACCTTGTTTGGGCAAATCAAGCTCAGGCACTCTATGCCCCAAAATCCAGAAACGAGTGTAGTTTTCTTCCATTTCCTGAATATCACGCGCAACTACTTTCAAATGGTATTCACTTGCAGACGCCTGAGGCGCAATAGCAGCATAATTCATATCCGGATGCTCCGCTACAAAACGTGCTGCATTGGCCGTACTGGCAGTAATCTCAAATTGCGCATTCGGATAGTGCTGAGAAATATATTTTTGTCCCTGGGCGATGGCCTGCGGGTGGGAAAAAACTTTTTCAATCGGCTTGTTCAGGCTAGTTGCAAGCAACTGCTGCTTAATCGGCTGGACAATTTCTGCAACAGCTTGAATAGCTGCTTGGTGAAAAAGATAATCCAGCGTCTCATGAACACTTCCTTCGATAGAATTTTCAACTGGTACTATCGAATAATCAACTTGCCCACTTTCGTAAGCCTTCATCACTTCAGTGATATTTTTCAAAGGGACTAGTTTTCCCTTGGGAAAGGCTTTTTGAGCCACATGGTGAGAAAAAGAACCCTTAGGTCCTAAATATCCTATAAGCATCGAATCTGCTCCGCTATTTCTTCTGGTGTCTTACCCGCCACATCAATGATATGGGTGGCAATGCTTTCATACAGAGGTAAACGTCCTTCAAAAATTTCCTTGAATTGCTCGCAGCTATTATTCAAGAACAAAGGTCTTTGCATGCCCACATCGTTTTTAATCCGCTCGTACAGAGTATCAAAATCGACTCGCAGGTAAATATTATAAGGATTTTTCTTCAGCAATTCCCGATTGCGGGGATTGACAACAATCCCTCCTCCGGTCGATATAACGTCCACCTCATCACCCAGCAAACGCTCTAGCACGCTTGTTTCAATCTGACGAAAGGCAGTCTCACCCTCACAGGCAAAGAAGTCGGCAATAGGCATACCGATTTCTTCTACAATCAATTCGTCTAGGTCATGAAAATTCGGATCCAAAAGACGACCAATCGTTGTCTTGCCTGCCCCCATAAAACCTAGTAATATTTTAGCCATGTATTAATTTCTCCAAATCAGTGAAAAAGC
Source organism: Streptococcus sinensis (assembly GCF_000767835.1). Lineage (GTDB taxonomy): Bacteria > Bacillota > Bacilli > Lactobacillales > Streptococcaceae > Streptococcus > Streptococcus sinensis. Next base: position 18,093 of record NZ_JPEN01000091.1, read on the forward strand.
TTGGGTAACTTGTGTTGATTGCCTCGGCTCGCTCCAGATTCACTTGTCCTTCCTTGACGAGGAGTGCAGCAATGGCTGCCATCATTCCAATGCGATGATCTCCGAAAGTATTGACAGAAGCACCGTGAAGCGGCGTCTTCCCTTCAATAATCATTCCATCCGCTGTCGGTTGAATGTTTGCTCCCATACTGTTCAAAGCGTCTGCGACGACTTGGATGCGGTCGGTTTCTTTCACCTTCAGCTCCTCTGCATCTCGGATAATGGTGCGGCCCTTTGCCTGCGTTGCTAGCAAGGCAATGATCGGCAGCTCATCAATCAAACGCGGAATCAGTTCTCCTCCGATTTCAGTAGCAGTCAAATCAGAAGTTTCAACAGTAATCGTCGCGGACTTCGCCCTATCATCAATCTGGGATAGCTGAATCTTGCCACCCATGGCCTTGATGACATCCAAAATTCCTGTTCGGGTTTCATTGATTCCCACGTTCTCAAGAATCACTTTCGACTGCGGAACAATCAGACCAGCAACCAGCCAGAAAGCTGCACTGGAAATATCTCCCGGCACTGTCACCTGTTGGCCTTTCAAAACTTGACCGCCATGAACACGGATTTCCTTACCGTCTACAGAAATTTGACCGCCAAACTGGGCAATCATGTCCTCAGTGTGGTTGCGCGTGATTTCCTTTTCGATGATGACTGACTCGCCCTGCGCCTGTAAAGCAGCAAAAATCAGGGCAGACTTTACTTGGGCAGAGGCTACCGGCAACTGATAAGCAATTGGTTTCAAATCCTTGGTGCCATGAATAATGAGAGGTGGCAAATCACGTTCAGATTGGCCAGAAATTTCTACGCCCATCTGACGAAGCGGAATCGTTACCCGATCCATAGGACGTTTAGACAAACTATCGTCGCCAAACATCTCAGCTTGAAAATCCTGACCAGCTAAAACTCCTGAAATCAGGCGAATGGAAGTTCCAGAGTTCCCCATATCCAATTTATTTTTCGGGGCTTTCAGGCCGTCAAAACCAACACCATGAATCTTGACAATCGAACCATCATCTTCAATTTCAACGCCTAAATCACGAAAAACCTGCATCGTAGAGAGAACATCCTCTCCCCGCAGAATATCACGAACAGTCGTGACGCCTTCCGCTATACTCCCAAAAATAATGGAGCGGTGGCTGATAGATTTATCTCCCGGCACCCGAAGAGAACCTTGTAAACTTCCTGCATTGGTCCGCAATTCCATAGCATACCTCCACATTTATTTCCTATTATTCTAACACAAATAAAGAACTAAAACAAATGAAGATTGAATTTCAATATAAAGCCCTAGCCAAACAAAAATCAAGCCCAGCTAGACAACTGGGCTTGCTAAAGTAAGGGGGATTTTTTAAAAAAGTTCTTTTCAATCTTCTTTAAATTTCTGCACCTAGGAGGGATTGGCTAATGACACTTACCCAACCCCTCCTATAAATCTGCCAAAATATAGCGCTTAGCCTCTGAATCATTAATCAAAATCTAAGATGAATACTCACCCTCCTGATACTTGACATTGTCCACAAAACCAAACTTCAAGGACTTAATCAAAATTGGTAAATATACCTCTTCAATCATTAATATTGAACAATTTTTATCTCCTACAAACTTTTCTCTTCATTATACTCAAAAAACATGATAAATTGCCGTGTTTTTTAGATATCGATTAACCAAACAATTTTCTAAGATATTTTTCAGAAATTCTTTTGTTATGTCTCTGCAAATCTAATCTCATAAGATTAATCAAGGAAAGATAGTCAAGATATTTCTGTTCATTATTATTTCTAAAGTTTAGAGGTTCAATCCTTGCCGCAACTTCTACAATATCCTTAGGAGCAAAAAGAACTAATTCTTGTTTAGCGAGTATGTGTTTTTGTACTAATTGAATTTTAACTTGTTCGTCACGAGATAAAGTGGATAACGCAACTATTTCAAGATAGTTCTTATAAACACGTAATTTTTCATCAAATTTTTTTTGCCAAAAATACTGTAAAGTTCCGAATCCTAATGTACACACTCCTAGAATAATCGTTCCTATTTCAATAAAATTATTCACTTAGTTTCCTCATCTCATCAATCCGTGCTACGGTTGCATCGTACTTGGCTTGGTAATCGGCTTGTTTGTCGCGTTCTTTTTGGACGACTTCTGGTTTGGCGTTAGCCACGAAGCGCTCGTTAGAGAGTTTCTTACCGACCAGATCCAGTTCTTTCTGCCACTTGGTTAGTTCTTTTTCGAGACGAGCTAGTTCTTCCTCGATATTGAGGAGGTCTGCCAACGGCAAGTAGATTTCTGCTCCTGTGATGATGCTAGACATAACCAGCTCAGGCACTGCAAGGTCTGATGCGATTTCCAGATGCTCAGGATTGGTGAAGCGCTTGATGTAGTTGACATTATCCTTGAAGAAGGTTTCCAGCGCGCTGTCTGTCGTCTTAATCAAGATGGTAATCGGCTTGCTTGGCGCCACATTGACCTCAGCTCTGCTATTGCGCACCGAACGGATCAGATCCTTGAGGGCTTCCACACCAGCTGCTGCCTCGGCATTTTCAAACTCTGAACGAACCACTGGGTAAGCCGCTATCACAATGGTGCCTTCTGAGACTTGACCAAAGATTTCCTCCGTCACAAAAGGCATGATTGGGTGAAGCAGGCGCAGGATTTGGTCCAGCGTGTAAAGGAGGACAGAGCGAGTGATGACCTTTTCGTCTTCGTTATCGCTGTAAAGTACTTCCTTAGTCAACTCCACATACCAGTCGGCAAATTCATCCCAGATAAAGTTGTAGAGGATGTGACCAGCCACACCGAACTCAAACTTGTCAAAGTTCTCAGTAACCTTGCCGATGGTTTCGTTGAGGTTGTGGAGAATCCAGCGGTCGGTGACATTACCTGCCTGACCAGCCGCCACTTGAGCAACATTTTCACGCGCCGCATCCAGCGTCAAACCTTCATTGTTCATGAGAATATAGCGGGAAATGTTCCAGATTTTGTTAATGAAGTTCCAAGAAGCATCCATCTTTTCATAGCTGAAGCGGACGTCTTGGCCTGGGGCAGAACCGTTTGACAGGAACCAACGAAGGGCATCGGCACCGTATTTCTCAATGACATCCATCGGGTCAATCCCGTTACCGAGAGATTTAGACATCTTACGTCCTTGCTCATCACGGATGAGACCGTGAATAAGAACGTTTTGGAATGGCTGACGACCTGTGAATTCCAAGGATTGGAAGATCATCCGAGACACCCAGAAGAAGATGATATCATAGCCTGTTACCAAGGTTGAAGTCGGGAAGTAGCGCTTGAAGTCCGCAGAGTCAACATCCGGCCAGCCCATGGTTGAGAAGGGCCAAAGGGCAGAACTGAACCAAGTATCCAAGACATCCTCGTCCTGGGTCCAACCGTCACCTTCCGGTGCTTCTTGGCCCACATAGATTTCACCTTCAGCATTGTACCAAGCTGGGATTTGGTGACCCCACCAGAGCTGACGAGAGATAACCCAGTCGTGAACATTTTCCATCCATTGGAGGAAGGTATCGTTGAAACGAGGCGGGTAGAATTCGACCTTGTCGTCTGTGTCTTGGTTGGCAATGGCGTTCTTAGCCAATTGGTCCATCTTGACGAACCATTGTGTAGACAAACGTGGCTCAACCACAACACCTGTACGCTCTGAGTGTCCAACGCTGTGGACACGTTTTTCGATTTTAACAAGGGCACCGATTTCTTCCAACTTAGCAACGACTGCCTTACGAGCTTCAAAGCGGTCCATGCCTGCAAATTCGAAGGCCAAGTCATTCATAGTTCCGTCATCGTTCATCACGTTAACTTGTGGCAAGTTGTGACGTTGACCAACCAAGAAGTCATTTGGATCGTGGGCAGGCGTTATTTTCACGACACCTGTACCAAACTCAGGATCTGCGTGTTCATCCCCAACGATTGGAATGAGTTTGTTAGCGATAGGAAGAATGACATTTTTACCGATTAAATCTTTGTAGCGTGGGTCTTCTGGATTAACCGCAACCGCAACGTCTCCAAACATCGTCTCAGGACGAGTTGTCGCAACTTCAAGGGCTCGTGAACCATCTTCCAGCATGTAGTTCATGTGGTAGAAAGCACCCTCCACGTCCTTATGAATCACCTCAATATCAGAAAGGGCTGTGCGAGCTGCTGGGTCCCAGTTGATGATAAACTCACCACGGTAGATCCAGCCTTTCTTGTAAAGCTCGACAAAGACCTTACGAACGGCTTTTGACAGTCCCTCATCCAGCGTGAAGCGCTCACGAGAGTAGTCTACAGAGAGGCCCATCTTGCCCCATTGTTCCTTGATGGTCGTCGCATATTCGTCTTTCCATTCCCAGACTTTATCTAGGAATTTCTCACGACCAAGGTCATAGCGGGAAATGCCTTGCTCCCGCAAGCGCTCCTCGACCTTAGCCTGAGTCGCAATCCCCGCATGGTCCATACCCGGAAGCCAGAGCGTATCAAAGCCCTGCATACGCTTCTGACGGATGATAATATCCTGCAAGGTCGTGTCCCAAGCGTGACCAAGGTGGAGTTTCCCAGTCACGTTTGGTGGTGGAATCACGATTGAATAAGGCTTGGCCTTTTGAGCTCCAGAAGGTTTGAAAACATCCGCATCAAGCCATTTTTGGTAACGACCAGCCTCAACCTCGGCTGGATTGTATTTAGGTGAAAGTTCTTTAGACATTATTTTTCTCCTTTTTGGACTAAATCATAGAATTCAACAATAAGCTTTTCGCTTCTTTCTCTTATTTTTTCTTCGTCCCCCAGAAATTCTTTAACTATTTTCGAAAAATCTTTTGTCATAGTTATATCAGACGCCTCATACATCTTATCTTTTGGTTTATTGTTGAAATGCTTTGACTGTTCCAACAACAATAAATTTCCTAGATTATTCCCGAACTCCATATTCTTTGCGTAGTCATTTATATGTTCAATGGTAGAATTAAATATAAACTCTGTACCATTATTTCCTTTATTAATATCTTTTTGACGGTTTAATGATAGCTCAATAAGAATTTGTTTTAGTATTGCAGTTTCTTTTATTTGTTTCGTTTTTTCTCCCTTACTATAATTGAATGAATGAATATTCTTTATTAGTTGTTCTTTCGAAGGAATTTTCTTTTTAAAATCCTCTTCAAAATCAATAATTTCTTTTTCTATAGTAGAAGGATCTTCAAATTTATCTAAGTATTTTCTATAGTGACTTGAAAGAGTATTAGTAGAACTCTTTGCAATTAAATGTAAAATTTGATGTTTAACCGTAATAGAAAGAATCTTTTTGAAATTTGAAGATGATATGTTATTTTTATCTATAGAATCAAAAAGTCTTAGCAATAAAATTCGAACTTGTTCTAATTCAGTATCCTTAATGAATTTTAAGCGTTTTTTGACAGTAAAGTTATTGTCTGTATTGAAAAAATTATTTTTACCAAATAATTTCAAATTGTCAGGTAAGTTAATAAAATCACGATAATATTCTGATTTTTTATGTATATCTTTCAAAAAATTAGAATATTCTTTTTCTGTAGCATCTACTTTTTTCATAAATTGATCATATACTTGTGCTTCAGTAGATACATATTTTTTAAATACCATATAGTGATAAAGATATCTCTTCATATCTGTTCCACAGGCGTAAATGTTTTCGGACATTGAATTCCACAAAGTTGTAGCTGATTCTGTAGTGTTATCTAAGATAGAAAAAAGTTCATTTTTTATTAAGTCAACGTTGGTTAGAGGAACTCCTCTTGAATTAAAATTTCGATAAATAATATTTGCTGATTTTTCATCAGGAGTATAAATTGCAATAACGGTAGATTTTAGTAGCTGATTTCCAATAGATTCTAAAAGTTGAATATACTCATTGTCATTAATTTTTGAATAATACTTAGCATTCCCAAAGATTAATTTTAGTAGCGAGGACTTGCCTAGTAATTTTTTGAACTCTTCGTAGGATTCTAATAGCCAATCTTGAGATTCTGAATTTGCTAGATGATGTAGTCCATTTTCTCTAGTATGAGATACGTTTAATATGTTTACAGGCAGAACTGGTTCCAAGGCCTTATTCTGAAGTCTAGCACTTTCCAATTCTTTGCCTCGTCTTTTGTATCTAACGAGCAGAGCTTCTGAAAAAGAGGTCAAATAGGAACTATCCATTTCTTCAATTATGGACTTTAGTGCTGCAATAAAAATTGTCATTGTTGTTAAGCGTTGTTGTCCATCAACTACTATATAAGGCTCTTCAACTTTTGGATTGGTCTCATTACCAACTAATAAAATTGTTCCGAAGAAATAATCTGCATGTTCATTATAATTTATTCCTTGTTCTTCTTTAAAAGTAATGTTCATTGAGTCTAATAAATCTGTCAGAAATTCTCTATAATTTTTCTTTTCCCAAGAGAATTCTCTCTGAAAATTAGGAATTTTGTAAGTGTTATCTCCATCAAAAATTTTTCTTATTGTCTTATCTAAAGGTCTAAAATCCATATATTTCTCCTTAATTTATAAAAAATCGCCCCTGCCATCTACATGACAGGGACGAATGTATTTATCCGCGGTACCACCCAATTTCGGGCAAGGCCCGCAACTTTCGTCTTTGAAGTAAATACAAAGACACTTTTATTTCAATTTATTATCTCATCAGCAACCAGTTTTGACACATTTGTGGACTTCTCAGCACCGCCACTTTCTGTAAAATGCTTGACTCAAAACACCTCTGATGAGCATATTCTATCACCTTTCCAGCGAAAAATCAATAATTTCTCTCACCGAAAAGTCCCTCTGGCAGATCGTGAAATCCTTTGCCCGCCTGATAGTTGGCAAATTTCCCTAAAAGGAACTGGTAGGCATCTAGACGACTTTCATAGCGAATAGCCGCTTCCTTTGCCCGCTCGTCCTGGTCCGCCTCGTAGACTGCCTGACTCTCCTTGAGGGCCATCTCGTTAATCATGACCTGGGTCTTGACCCAAGCTTCAAACTCATGTAAAAATTCCTGTTCGTAACTCATTTTTCTCACTTTCTAACTGCAAATACCTAGTCCAAATCTCTGTAAAAATCACTGTCAATATCACGGAAGGGCTGAATGTCCTGTACATACTCCAGCACCCCCTGAAATTCACCAGCATCATCCCGCACCGCCGCATAGGTCACATAGACAAACTTGCCCCGTGATTCCGACTTGAACCACATCTCAAACTTGTCCCGCTCTCCCTCACGCAGAGCCTTGAAAATCCGCCGCACCTTATCCAAAAACTTGGGCGGGTGACAGAGCTCGACATTGCGCCCTATCTGGGACGGCGTCCGCTTGAAAATCATCTCATCCGCTGGCACACTGTCATTATAATACTGGAAAATATCCTCCTTATTGACAAAGGTAATCTCCATGGGCAGATGATTCAAAATCAAATTAGCCTCCGACACCGACAGATAGCCATGGCCAAAAGGCTGCTGGGAGTCCCGATTAAAGGCTTGCTCTTTCTTTTCCTTAGGCTGAAAGGAAATGGTGACCTGACCATCCGGCGTATCAATGACCTGCTGAAATCTGCCATCACTAGTTTGTTCTGTGCTGGCTGGCGCTTCGCTTCCTTCGTCAGCAGCATCCCTAGCTTCCTCCTCCGAGAATGAGTATCGCACAGGAATCCATTTCTCTGTTGGCTTGATGATAGCATAACCATAAGCATCGCTCTCATCAGCAATCTTGAGCCAGTCATCCTGAGTAAAGGACTCGAGGAGAATCATGAGAAGGATAGACTCTTCCTTGAAAATCATAGCTTCAAACTCAGCCGCAAAGGTCTCAAACTTGTCCTTGACTTCTTCAATCGAAGTATCCGGCAGCTGCTCTGCAGCAGTCTTAGCCTCTTGGAAAAGGTCTCGGATCTGGTCATCTACGCCCCACATGACCTTGGGTGGCGAATCGTGGCCATAGCTCTCCATGATAGGAAACATGAGCTCTTCCTTACGCTGATAGTGGATATCAAACTGCCCCACCAAACTCATCTGGCGCTGGAGTCCCTTGCGGATTTCAGGAAGAAGCTCCTCATCTTCTGTGCTTTCATAGGTAGATAGGAGTCTTCGAACCCGCATAAGGGCAGCCCGCAGCGCTAGATTTTCCTGCTTAAAAATCTGAACAGGATGGCCTGGATGGTCGGTATCTGCCACCTCCACATTCTTAATAGCACCTTTAAAGAGGTTGGCATGGACATTGCAGAGGGACATGACATCTTCAAAGGTCACTCCCGTATCCGAGTTCATCAGCTCATGCTCCATCAGGCTGATTTCGATAGCGGACACACCAGCAAAATGCTCATTGAAGAGCTCCTGAACGGACTCCGCCGAAGCTCCGTTATGTAGGTCCAGCAAGATAGACTTGAGGACTTCAATGCGTTCAGTAGCCATGCCTAAATCCCCACCACTTCATAGCCGTTTAATTCCAGAGTTTGCTTAATTTTATTCAGGTCAATACCGTTCATACCAGCGCCTTTTTTGATAGAAACTACGCGCCCTACTGTATTGCGCATGACAGGATTGGCCAGAGGCTTAAAGCCCAACTCGACCAAGACATCCAAAACCTCGGGCTGCTTCTCAATCACTTCTGCCACTGGGATAGACAAATCAATCACGTTATCCATATTCCCTACCTCCGTGTATTTTTTATTATTATATCACAAAAGATGCGTCTTATAAAAATCCTTCCCACACTTGCTCAAATTCGATCTTAGAGAATACAACAAATTCTAATAGACTATAAGTTATTGTTATAAGGACACTAATAAACGGAGTTTCACAAGAAAAAGCTAGTCCTATCAAGGATTCCTGAGATTATTTTCACAAACCCCTGCCTTTTGCCAGTCTACGGCTTTCTTGAAAACGCTTTATCAAGATCCTCCAAAACACTGAAATCAAGCTATAAGCCTCTAACTCAAAAGAGAGTGGGACAGACAGCCATGACGACATAGCCGTCACCCACAGAAACACGAAAATAAA
>NZ_JPEN01000050.1 GCF_000767835.1 Streptococcus sinensis
ACCACTGCGTCTTGCTCGACAATCAAAAGACAATTGAGAGGCTAGGACTTTTGTCCCAGCCTCTGTCTTCATTTGCTTATAAACTAGACCAAACACTTTCCAAGATATTGGTCTGCTCACGGCCTGGGCCTACTGAGAAGGTCGAAATGCGGACTCCAACCAGTTCACTGACACGGCGAACATAATTGCGGGCATTTTCTGGCAGGTCTTCTAGGCTGCGGACACCAGTGATATTTTCTGACCAACCTGGCAATTCTTCATAGATTGGCTTGCAGCGCTTGAGCTGCTCCAGACTTGCTGGGTAATGGTCGATACGCTCTCCATCTAGGTCGTAGGCCACACAGATTTTGACTGTATCCAGACCACTCAAAACGTCAATGGAATTGAGAGAAAGATTGGTAATCCCTGACACGCGGCGGCTGTGGCGCATAACAACGGAGTCAAACCAGCCCACCCGACGCGGACGGCCAGTCGTTGTGCCGTATTCATGACCCACTTCGCGAATGCGATCGCCCACTTCATCAAAAAGCTCTGTTGGGAATGGCCCATCACCGACACGGCTAGTATAGGCCTTGCAGACACCAACTACCTTGTCAATCTTGCTTGGACCAACACCTGAACCAATCGTCACCCCACCAGCAACTGGGTTAGACGAAGTTACAAACGGATAGGTACCTTGGTCAATATCCAGCATGACGCCTTGAGCCCCTTCAAAGAGGACGCGTTTGCCTTGATCCAGAGCGTCATTGAGGATGACAGATGTGTCAGTCACATACTGCTTGATTTGCTGACCGTATTCATAGTATTCTTCAAAAATATCGTCGATGTTCATGGCTTGGCTATCGTACAATTTCTCAAAGAGGCGGTTTTTCTCAGCTAGATTACGCTCCAAGCGCTCTCTGAAAATGTCTTTATCCAAGAGGTCTGCGATACGGATACCGACACGCGCAGCCTTGTCCATGTAGGCAGGGCCAATTCCCTTGATTGTGGTACCGATTTTATTGTCACCTTTAGCTTCCTCTTGCAGGCGATCCAGCTCGATGTGATAGGGCAGGATGACATGAGCACGGTCTGAAATCCGCAGATTGTCTGTGGTAATGCCTTCCTCATGCAAATAAGTAAGCTCTTTGACCAGAGATTTAGGATTGACCACCATCCCATTTCCAATCACTGAGATTTTTTCTGGGAAGAAAATTCCTGACGGAATCAAGTGCAATTTATATTTTTTCCCGTCGATTACAATTGTATGGCCAGCATTGTCACCGCCCTGATAGCGAGCAATCACTTCAGCATTGGCCGAAAGGAAATCGGTGATTTTCCCTTTCCCTTCATCTCCCCATTGGGTTCCTACAACAACAACTGATGTCATAATTTCGTCTGAGCCGCGAGAGCTCTTCCTTTCTTAATCTACAAGGCAGGAGTTTCACCTGCAAACGTATCTTACACTTCATTATAAGAAAATTTTGAATTTTTTTCAAGATTGAACAGTTTTTAAATTTGGATTTTCACTTTTGAAAGCGAATTATAATTTTTAAAAATTTCTATTTTCCCCCAATAAATAAAGCAGATAAAAAGAAAAGTTCGGAAATTTCGTAGAAACGTAGCGAATAGTTGTTTTCTGACTTTTTTTATAATAGACTGAGGGTACTATATCAAGAACGGAAGAGAATGATGACAATTGATCGGTTATTAGAGAAGCTAGACCCAGCCAGCCCTATCTTACAAGCAACTTTTGGCCTGGAAAGAGAGTCGCTGCGCGTGACAGAAACAGGAAAAATGGCTCAGACTCCCCATCCTAACTGTTTGGGCTCTCGCAATTTTCATCCCTATATCCAGACGGATTTTAGCGAGCAACAGCTAGAATTGATTACGCCTATTGCTCCTTCGACTCGGGAAGTCCGCAGGCTTCTGGGAGCTATTACCGATGTAACCGAGCGCTCCATTTCCAGAGAAGAACTCATGTGGCCCTTATCCATGCCGCCACAAATCCAAGAAGATGAGATTGAGATTGCCCACCTCGAAAATGCCTACGATCTCCGTTACCGCCAAGGTCTAGCAGAAAAGTACGGAAAACGGCTCCAGACCATTTCCGGCATCCACTACAATATCGAGCTAGGGAAAGATTTGATGACTGTGCTATTTGAAGTTAGTGGCTTTGAATCACTAAAAGATTTCAAAAATGCTCTCTATCTCAAATTGGCTCGAAATTTCCTGCGTTTCCGCTGGCTGCTAACCTATCTTTACGGAGCAACTCCTCTGGCAGAAGCTGGATTTTACGATAATCCGCCCGAGGCTCTTGTCCGTTCGCTCCGCAATAGCCATTACGGCTACGCCAATGAGGAACATGTCCATGTTTCATTTAGCTCGCTGGAAAGCTATGTCTCGGACATCGAGTCCTATGTTAAGTCTGGCGACTTAAGTGCAGAAAAGGAATTTTACTCGCCCGTACGCTTTCGCGGTCAAAAACGAAATCGAGATTACCTAGAACAAGGCATTACTTACTTGGAACTGCGCTGTTTCGACCTCAATCCATTTGATGTATTGGGCATCAGTCAGGAAACTTTGGACACAGTCCATCTCTTTCTCTTGGCCCTGTTGTGGCTGGATGATGTGACGGATAGTGATGAGCAGCTACAAGCCGCCTATGCTCTCAACGATGCTATCGCTTTAGCTCCCCCCTTGACTCCTCTACCTGCAGATGCCGATAGTTCCCTCCTTCTCCAAGCTATGGAACATGTGATTCAGCATTTCAATCTCTCTGACGCCTACCGTCAATTGCTAGCGCAAGTCAAGGCTGCACTAGCTGATCCCAAGCTGACTCTGGCAGGCCAATTATTGCCTCATATTGAGAAGAATTTCCTCTTAGCTTTTGGGCTTGCAAAAGCACGGGAATATCGAGATTACGCCTGGACTGCACCCTACGCCCTCAAGGGCTATGAAAAGATGGAGCTTTCCACTCAAATGCTTATGTTTGACGCTCTCCAGAAAGGCCTCCATCTCGAAATCCTAGATGAAAACGACCAATTTCTCAAGCTCTGGCATGGTCCCCATGTAGAGTATGTCAAAAACGGCAATATGACCTCCAAGGATAACTATGTCATCCCTCTGGCCATGGCCAATAAAACAGTCACCAAAAAGATTTTGGCAGCAGCTGACTTTCCTGTCCCTGCTGGATCGGAGTTTTCTTCTCTGGAGGAAGGCTTGACCTATTACCCTTTGATTAAAGACCGACAAATTGTTGTCAAACCCAAGTCAACCAACTTCGGACTGGGCATCTCCATCTTCCAAGAACCGGCTAGTCTGGAATCTTATCGCAAAGCTTTGGAAATTGCTTTTTCAGAAGACGCCGCCGTCTTGGTGGAGGAATTTATCGCTGGAACGGAGTACCGCTTCTTTGTCTTAGACGGTCAATGTGAGGCGGTTCTCTTGCGCGTGGCGGCTAATGTGGTCGGAGACGGCCAGCATACCGTGAGAGAATTGGTTGCCATCAAAAATGACAATCCGCTGCGCGGGCGAGATCATCGCTCACCGCTTGAAATCATTGAACTGGGCGACATTGAACTGCTCATGCTGGATCAGCAAGGCTATGGACCAGACGATATCCTGCCTGCTGGAGTCAAGGTTGACTTGCGGCGCAATTCTAACATTTCTACTGGCGGAGACTCGATTGACGTCACAGACAGCATGCACCCATCTTATAAGGAACTCGCTGCGGACATGGCAAAGGCTATGGGAGCTTGGACCTGTGGCGTTGATCTAATCATCCCTGACAGCTCTGCTATTTCCACAAAGGAAAATCCCAACTGTACCTGCATCGAGCTCAACTTCAATCCTTCTATGTATATGCACACCTATTGTGCTGAGGGGCCGGGACAAAGCATTACTCCTAAAATACTGGCTAAACTTTTCTCAGAAATGGACTGATAAGACGAGAATCGCAGGGGATTCCTTGCGATTTTTGCTTGTCTACTTGCAATAAACAACGAACCTTTCGCTCGACAAACAAGGCTTGCTTTCGTGATAGGAAGCAAATCTCTTTCTTGCTTACGCGAACATTCTCAATAAATCTAAAAACGTATCTGAATACATAAAATCATTGCACTCTTTATCCTTCAAAAATCAGCTTTTATGTTAAAATAGAGATAACATATTGAGTAGAAAGAGAAAGGTTCATGTCGAGGAGAAATGATGATTCTAACCAGCAACCGGAATGGTTTAGCTGGTTTTGGATACTTATATTTGTATTTGGTTCTGGAATAGTGGCCAGTTATCTGCTCCCCATTGCTATTCTGGGAACTATTGGATATGGGATTTATCGTTACCATAACCAGAGAAAAGATCGTATTGAAGCTAAACAAAACAGCATCGGTCGTATTGAATACCTGAAATCAGAGATTGGGCAGGCCGACCGCCGCATTAAAAAATTGGAAAGCTACCAAAAAGATGGCGACCAAGAAAGCTATCAAGATTTAGCTCTACAAATTCTTCCCCAGCTCACCTATATCAAAAATACTGCTAACGACTTACGGGGAGAAATTCCTGCCTCTGTCTACCAGCGAATCCAGACAAAAATTCGTACTGTAACTGCTGAAATCGATGAGCAACTGCAAAAGATAGAACAAGAGAAAAGACAAAAGGAAGCGCAGCCCAAGAAAACTAGCCTAGAAGAACTAGCACCAGAATTAGCTGCTACGGTTCGCAATATTCAGATTGACCATGAGGCCATTCTGCAAAAAATCTCTCAATCCGAAAGCAATAATAAGGAGGAGCTGACTGCCATTCATCAGTCCCAGATGGAGCACTACGAAGATATTTTAGAAGGCTACCTCAAAATCAAAGCTTCTCCCAAAGATTTTTACAATGCTGAGGAGCGGCTAGCCAAGGCCAAAGCAGCCATCGAGCAGTTTGACTTGGACCTAGACGAAGCGCTGCGCCAGCTAAATGAAGCTGATTTGAGGGATTTTGACATTAGCCTGCGTATCTTAGACAAAGAAAAGCAAACAGACCCCGGCTTTTAAGCTAGATAAACCAAAGGAGAAACTATGAGCCTAGAATTTCATTTTGACATTGATAAAATTGCTAACAATGCTATCAGCAAAAGCGACAAAACAACAGAAATCATCGAGGCCAATACGACTCAAGGAAATGGTCAGCTCACTTTTCTAGAAAAGCTGACTCCTGAGCAACAGAGTGCGATTACGGCTAAAGCCCCTCAGCTGGTGGATAATTTCGTATCGGACCAAAATGCCTTGCTGGACTTTGGCCAATCTGCTGTAGAAGAAGTCAACGGTACTGTCAATCGTATCTTAGCCGAGCAGAAAAAATTACAAATTCCCCAGGTAGATGAGCTCTTAAAAAACACTAACAAAGAACTCAATGGCTTTGTCGCAAAATACAAGGATGCTCAAGTAGCAGAATTGGACAAGAAGCCTAATTTTCTGGAAAAACTCTTCAAACAGAGCAAAAACACTCTTCAAGAATTCTATTTCGACTCACAAAATATTGAGCAGAAAATGGACGGCATGGCTGCAACAGTCGTCAAACAAGAAGATGTTCTGGCTCGCAATATTGTTTCTGCTGAAATGCTGATTGAGGACAATACCAAATCGATTGAAAACCTAGTCGGAGTTATTTCCTTTATCGAAGCTGCTCAGCAAGAATCTGGCAATCGAGCGCTCAAGCTGCAGGCTGAAGTCGCTCAGCTAGATATGACAACTGTTGACTATCAAGTCAAATCGCAAGAATTAGCCCGAATGACAGAGGTGGTCAATACCCTAGAGCAGCAACACACTGAATATGTCAGCCGTCTCTATGTGGCTTGGGCAACCACTCCTCAGATGCGCAATCTGGTCAAGGTTTCCTCTGATATGCGCCAAAAGCTTGGAATGCTCCGTCGAAATACTATTCCAACTATGAAACTGTCTATCGCCCAGTTAGGCATTCTCCAGCAATCCATGAAGTCTGGTCAGGTAGCTGACGCCATCTCGAATGCCAATAACGCTGCCCTGCAAATGCTCGCCGAAACGAGCAAGGAAGTCATTCCTCAGCTGGAGCGGATTTCCCAAAGTCCTACTATCGCTGTTGAGTCTGTCACTAAGCTGGCAGAAAGCCTTGTCGCACAAAACCAAGGCATTATCGAAGCTATTGATAAAGGGCGGGAAAAACGCGCTCTGCTAGAAGCCACTGTTATCCAATCTGCAGAGACCATCAACAACTCTGTCAAACTGCGTGATCAAAAGATTATCCAAGCCCTGTTGGACCAAGGCAAGGAAGCCCAGAAAGAATTAACTACGGAATAAGTAAAAGAGCCTAGGTGGCTCTTTTAATGTTTTAGTTTTTAAATGATCAATACAGTCCTGTCTTCCGATTGTCCCTTTAAAACAAGAAACTTTCCAACAGTTCTTTATGGCGCAGCTGGGCTAACCAGTTGTCAGGAATCCCTTCTAAACCATAGATAATACCAGCCAAGCCGCCAGCAACTGCAGCTACTGTATCAGTGTCATCGCCCAAATTAACAGCTTTCAGTACCGTTTCTGAATAGGATGTACTTGTCAGCAGACACCACAGTGCTGCTTCCAAAGTATCCACCACATAGCCGCTAGAGCGAATGTCAGTCTCTGTCAGCTCTGCTAAAGTTTGCAAACGAGCGTAGGTCGGACTAGTCTCTAAATCTGATAGTATTTCCGATAGTTGCTGGCCTCTTAATAGCCTACGAGCAATAGCCACATAAAGCAGGCAGGCCTCTACGGAAGTCGCATGGGCATGTGTAATACTGGAAACATCCTCAATATCAGACGGACTGGCTTCCGTAAAGGCTAGGGGCAGAATCCGCATCAAAGAGCCATTTCCGTTGGAATATTCATCAGATAGACCGTGTCCTCTTGTCAAGGCTTCGCGAGTCGCATTTCCTACATCAAAGGTCAAGCCATCTGGCGTGTAAGCTCCCTCGAAGAGCCAATGTTTAAACCGCTGCTGCATATCGGCAGGGTCAATCTTACCATTTTCCCTAATAGAATCACAGGTCGCCAAAACAAGACTAGTATCATCTGACCATGTCCCAGCTGGCTGTTGATGACTGCCGTATCCAGTCATACCGGTCGCTTCAAAGCTCCCTCTTTCTTGAAATTCATAAGGCACTCCCAAAGCATCCGCCACTGCTAGGCCATAAACAGCTATCTTTAAATCCTGATTCATCAACTCGCTCCTTTCTGTTTTAACTTGATTATAGCACGATTAAAGAAAAAATCTAAAACAAAAACAAGCGCAGTCACGCGCTTGTTTTTCTATTTTGTGTTAAAATAAAATGTATGGACAAAATTATCAAAACTATCTCAGAAAATGGTTCTTTCCGAGCTTATGTGCTGGATAGCACAGAGACGGTTCGGACCGCTCAAGAAAAACATCAAACTCAAGCAAGCTCTACCGTTGCACTTGGCCGCACACTGATTGCCAGTCAAATTTTAGCTGCAAATGAAAAAGGCCAGACCAAGATTACCGTCAAGGTCCTCGGGACCAGCTCACTAGGCGCGATCATCACAGTGGCAGATACCGAGGGCAATGTCAAAGGTTATGTACAGAATCCCGGTGTCGATATTAAAAAGACAGCCACTGGCGAAGTTCTAGTTGGCCCTTTTGTCGGCTCTGGTCAATTTTTGGTTATCACGGACTACGGCACTGGCAATCCCTATAATTCTATGACGCCACTCATCTCTGGTGAAATCGGCGAAGACCTAGCCTTCTACCTGACCGAAAGCCAGCAGACACCTTCCGCAGTTGGCCTCAACGTCCTTTTGGATGAGAATGATAAAGTCAAGGTTGCCGGCGGTTTCTTGTTACAAGTTCTGCCGGGTGCAAAAGAAGCTGAAATCGCACGCTTTGAAAAGCGGATTCAGGAAATGCCTGCTATCTCTAAGCTGTTAGAATCCGAAGACCATATCGAAGCTCTGCTGGCTGCTATCTATGGTGATGAGCCATACAAACGCCTGTCTGAAGAGGAAATCCGCTTCCAGTGCGACTGTAGCAAAGAGCGCTTCATGAATGCCTTGGCTACCCTGCCAAAGGCTGACTTAGAAGAGATGCGTGACCAAGACCACGGAGCTGAAATCATCTGTCAATTCTGCCAGACAGCCTACCACTTTGACCAAAATGACTTGGAGGAACTGATTCGTGACAAATCTTAATACCCCTTTTATGATTGGAAATGTTGAAATTCCCAATCGTACAGTTCTGGCGCCCATGGCTGGTGTAACCAACTCTGCTTTCCGAACCATTGCAAAAGAGCTGGGAGCAGGTCTCGTCGTTATGGAAATGGTCTCTGACAAGGGCATCCAGTACAACAACGAAAAAACCCTCCACATGCTCCACATTGATGAGGGCGAAAATCCTGTCTCTATCCAGCTTTTCGGCAGTGACGAAGACAGCCTAGCCCGCGCAGCGGAATTTATCCAAGAAAACACCAAGACAGATATCGTTGATATCAACATGGGCTGCCCAGTCAACAAAATCGTCAAAAACGAAGCTGGCGCTATGTGGCTCAAGGATCCTGAAAAAATCTATAAAATCATCAACAAGGTCCAGTCCGTTCTGGATATCCCTCTGACAGTCAAGATGCGGACTGGCTGGTCCGACAGCTCACTGGCTGTAGAAAATGCTCTAGCCGCCGAAGCGGCTGGCGTTTCAGCCTTGGCTATGCACGGCCGTACGCGTGAACAGATGTATACCGGTCATGCCGACCTTGAGATCTTGCACAACGTAGCCCAAGCCCTGACAAAGATTCCTTTCATCGCCAACGGTGATATCCGCAGCGTGCAAGACGCCAAGCAGCGTATCGAGGAAGTCGGTGCTGATGCTGTCATGATTGGCCGTGCAGCTATGGGAAATCCCTACCTCTTTAACCAAATCAACCACTACTTTGAAACAGGCGAAGTATTACCCGACTTGACATTTGAGGACAAGATGACGATTGCTTACGAGCATCTCAAACGTTTGATTGACCTTAAAGGAGAGCGCATCGCTGTCCGAGAATTTCGCGGTCTAGCGCCACACTACCTTCGTGGTACTGCTGGAGCAGCTAAGCTCCGAGGCGCTATTTCTCAGGCTGAAAGTCTAGCTGAAATTGAAGAACTCTTGCAAATTCAAAAATAAAAACAAAAGGAAGCCATTTGGACTTCCTTTTCATTATATTTAGTGCTGAGATACCACAACGCTTGTTACTGATCCATCTGCTCCTGTTGTAATCTGCAGATTGGCATTTCCTTGTCCACTTAACTGAGCATTGTATTTTCCGTCATCCAGAGTATAAGAGTAGGACGCAATGGAGTAATTACCAGTCTTTCCATCAGCAGACTGGACTGTAAACTGGCCGTTGCCTGAAACGGTCACCGTGTTTCCGTTGGCATCTTTCCAAGTACCAGCTGCTGCTGAGAAATCTCCATCTACCATGGTCAGAACTCCCTTGTAACGAGCGTTACTTTCTGCCTGTTTATTCTGAAGTTGGCGGTTACTTTCTGGTGCTTGGGCTGGCTGAGTCTGTTGAGTCTGAGTGCTTTGTCGGCCTGAAGCCTGCTGAGGCTGCACTTGTTGGGGCTGACTTACCTCGACAGCTGGCTGTTCTTGACTCGCAGGGATTTCAGCTTGGCCAGACTGGCCAACTGCTCCTGCTGAGGAAGCGCTACTGCTAATCTTAGGGGCACTGCTGATCTTGCTAGATGATGCAGTTTTCGAGCTAGAAGAGGTCTGAACGGTCTTGCTAGAGCTAGTACTTACAGTGCTTTCTTCTTTCTTACCACATGCTCCTAAAAGCAAACTGGAAGCCAGAACCGCAACAGTCATTAATTTTCTATAAGTCCTTGTTTTCATCTTTGTTCTCCTTGTAATAATTTGAAATCCTTTTGTAATATTATTGTAACATTCTAGGTTTGCTTTGTCAATTATTTAGATAAGAGTGTTCCAAATCTTTTCATCTATGCCGAATCACTTCCTTTCAACTTTCTATTCTTGGCATGGTTGATAGGCTTCTACTTATATATTCGTAATTAAAAACGAAAAACAGGACATTTCTATCCTGTCATTCAAATAAATAATCAGCATTCTTTTAGTCTGCTTTTTCTACTTTCAGCTGATCAACTTTTCTCGGTATTTTCTTGGGCACCCGCTTGACTCTAGTCTCCGCTAGGTATTCTCCAAATTTGACCAGAAAATGATAGCTAGTAGATGTCCAGCTTGTCTCTGTCCTTGACAGTGATCGGATTGGCTGCCTTAGGAGCCATTTCTCCGTTAGCCTTGTACATCTAGTTGCCCCCTTGACTTCACCCATTAATGGAAGTAGTAAATCATCTTTTTCTTCGTCCTTGTCAGTCTTCTAGTGCAATACGGATGCTGATTTAGTACTCTTCTACATAGAATCATTAGCCAAAAGGGTTGACAAAAAATGGTTCGGATAAAATGACGAACAAACATAGTCACGCCTTTTTTGCTCAATATTCTCTGGAGCTATCCCATATTCTTATAAGCTGAACAAACCCTTTAAATACTTGATTCTTGCTCAAGTATCCAGTCGAATCATCTCCGTTAGTCCCTGATCTCGGTAAAGCAGATCATTTCTGACTGAAAATCCCAGTTCCTGCCAAAAATGGTTGCCCTGTTCATTCTTTTCAAAAACGACCAGCGATACTTTATGGATACCAAGCTTTTTCACTGCTGACAAGGCCTGTTCAACCAGAGCCTTGCCCACTCCTTTTCTACGAAAATATGGATGGACAGCTGTATGATAAATGTACGCCCGACGTCCATCTGTTCCAACTAGAATAGCACCGATCAAGCTATTGTTCTCCAAGGCAAGCAGACAGGTCTCAGGATTACGCTTCAAAAAGCGAGCAATCCCTTCTTCAGAGTCATCTAGATTATTGAGACCCATACCAGCGCAAGAAACCTACAGCTGGTAAACAGAAGCATAATCCTTTTCTGTCATCACACGAATTTCCATTGCAAACATCCTTCCCTAGGCCACTTCAAACTTGAGCTGGCCAGCCTTGACTCCAACCTTGAGCGTTTGACTCGCCGCCAAATCTCCAGTCAGGAGCAGCTCAGACAACTTGTCCTCTACCTGAGTCTGCAAGGTGCGGCGCAGTGGCCGCGCTCCCATTTCCGGATCATAGCCTTCCTGAGCCAGTAGTTTCAGGGCATTAGCTTGGAATTTAAGCACGATGCCTTGCTCTGCCAGACTCCTAATCAACGGTTGCACCATAATCTTGACTACTTCCTGCATATCCTCAGCAGACAGACTGTGGAAGACCACTTTCTCGTCAATCCGGTTGATAAATTCAGGCCGATAGGTCTTTTTCAATTCTTCCAGAATGCGTTTTTCCATATTGGCCTGATCAAAGCGGATATCACGCGCCCCAAAACCAACCGTCTTATCATCCCGCAGGGCCGTTGCCCCCAGATTGCTGGTCATGATAATGATGGTATTGGAGAAGTCCACCTTGCGACCCTTGCTGTCAGTCAGCTGACCATCATCTAAAACCTGCAAGAGGACATTGAAGATATCTGGGTGAGCCTTTTCCACCTCGTCAAAGAGCAAGACAGAATATGGACGGTTGCGCACCTTTTCCGTCAATTCGCCGCCTTCCTCATAGCCTACATAGCCCGGAGGCGCCCCGTTGAGACGACTCGCTGCGAATTTCTCCATATATTCACTCATGTCAAAGCGAATCAGGGCTGATTCATCATCAAAGAGAACTTCAGCCAAAGCTTTGGCCAGCTCTGTCTTTCCTACCCCTGTTGGTCCCAGAAACATAAAGGAACCAATTGGGCGTTTGCCAGTGCGGATGCCCGACTGATTGCGACGAATAGCTCGGCTGACAGCCGAAACTGCCGCATCCTGTCCAATAACTCGCTTGTGCAGTTCTTTTTCCAAATTGAGATATTTTTTGGCATCTGTCTGAGTTAATTTCTGCACAGGAATACCAGACAAGCGACTGAGAGTCTCTAGGATATCCCCTTCCTCCACCTTGAGCTTGTAAGCGGCAGGCTCCTGCTCTTTTGCCAGTAGCTGGCTGACTTTTTTCAGCTTTCCAGCCATCAAAGCCTGGTCCACAGGCGTCAAATCAGACTGTTTATAATCCTGCGGTCCCTTATTTTGCACAGTTGCACTAGCCTCATCCAAAAGGTCAATGGCAGAGTCTGGCAAATGCTTGCTGGTCAGATAACGATGAGCATACTTGACTGCTGTTTTAATCGCTTGATCGCTGATGACAACCTTGTGGTGATCCTCATAACTCTTTCTCAAGCCCTGCAAAATAGCAATGCTGTCAGCCACAGTAGGCTCTTCAATAGTGACCTTGGCAAAACGCCGAGAAAGGGCTGCGTCTTTTTCGATATGTTTCTGATACTCTTCCTGCGTCGTAGCTCCAACTGTCCGCAAGGTTCCACGAGCCAAGGCTGGTTTTAAAATATTGGCCGCATCCAAGGTCGAATCAATCCCACTGCCAGACCCCATGATGGTATGCAACTCATCGATAAAGAGAATGACATGACCGTCTTCTTCGATATCATTGATGATGTTGTTCATCCGCTCCTCAAAGTCTCCGCGAAAACGAGTTCCAGCAACGACATTCATCAAGTCTAGTTCCAAGACGCGCATCTTAGCAAGTTCTGCCGGAACTTGACCAGCTGCCACGCGTTGAGCCAAGCCCAAAGCCAGAGCCGTCTTACCAACCCCAGCATCTCCAACCAGTACCGGATTGTTTTTAGTCTTGCGACTGAGGATCTGAATCATCCGAGAAATTTCCTCATCCCGTCCGATGACTGGTTCCAAGCGACCAGCCCGAGCTAGCTCTGTCAAATCCCGAGTATAGTCTTCCAGACCACCACTGGTTGAAGGAGGCATGCCCATCATATTCGCCATGGTTTGCTTGACCGCCATCATCCCCTTATTCAGACTGCGGATAGCCTTGATTTCTTCCTTGCCCCAGCCAGCACGTTGTTCTAGGAGCTTGCGAAGATTACTGATTTTCGGACCATTGTTCTTATCATCATAGCTAAAACCAGTAGATTCTAGGACTCTAGCTGCCAATGTTCCCTGATCAAACAGAATAGCTAACAAAACATGCTCGGTCCCTAGACTTTTAGCATGAACAGCCTCGGCAATCTGAGTAGCTTGGGCAAATAGTTCTTCCATTCTGTGAGAAAATGGCAAAAGTTCCAAACGCCCATTCTCCTGATACTTCTGCCCAGTAATCTGCAAAGCAGCTTCCTCAAAATCATCAATCTCCATCGGAAATTCGTTTAAAACGGAACCTGCTACACTGTAAGGATTGTTGGCCAAAGCAATCAGCAAATGCCAAGACTCCAAATAATCCGTATCAAAATGGCCCGCTAAAATCTGAGCCGCCTCCAAACTTTCAATTAAGGCTTTTGAATATTTCATCTGTGGTTACATTCCCTTTCTGTCTAATTGCTGTAAAATTTTCTTCAACATGCGGGCTCGTATGGCTGGTGCATCATTCCCCAACACCAGATCCGAAGCAGTCGCAAGAAGAAGATTCCCCTCACGTTCCGTCATTATCTTCTCATCGAATAACAGCTGGATCACATCTGTAAAAATTTGCTGGCTGATCCGCTCTCCCACATTGTCAAATAAATCGCAGAACATTTGATGCCGATCTGAAAACTCTATCTTGCCAATCCGGATATAACCACCACCACCGCGCTTGCTTTCCACAATGTAACCGCGACTCTCTGTAAAGCGAGTCTTGATAACGTAGTTGATCTGACTGGGAACCACCTGAAAAACATCAGCTAGTTCACTTCGCTTCAGCTCGACAATACCAGCCTGAGCCAGAATGGACTTGATATATTCTTCAATACTGTCTGATGTGTTTTTTGCGCTCATAGCTTGCCTTTCTAGTTTCCTCAGTCGATAAAACAGCTCATCTCAAAACCAAATGTCTAACATTGACTATCTTTGACTTTTATTATACCGAAAATGTTCGGATTTTAAAAGGAAAAGGGCTGAATGAACGTCTAAAAACATTTGATGATTCAAACTAGTAAAAAACGCAAAAAGTATGGGACTCTCAGCTTGCCCAGCCTCCTTACAGATACAGAGAACACAACTTTTACCTGCTCTTCATTACTTGACTTGGTTAGCCTTATCGGCCATATTTGTTGAGCAATGCAGTCAAATAAGCAAAAAGAAAAAACTCAAAAAGATTTTTAAAATCTCTTTGAGAATTTTTAATCTATGCTTGCCAATGTTTAGCAGGGTCAAAAGCCTCTCCTACAATTTCTGAGCTACCTAATTCAATAATCCCACGTTTCTGCGGTGCGTTTGGCAACTGAAGCTCCCGCGGACTGCACATCATACCGAAACTCTTTTCGCCCCGAAGTTCACCAGGAAAAATGAGATTGCCTTTCGGCATCATAGCGCCAGGCAAAGCCACAATCGTCTTGAGACCAACCTTGGCATTAGGGGCACCAGCAACGATTTGAACCGTCTTGTCAGCTGCTACCTGCACCTGACAAATATTAAGGTGGTCACTGTCAGGATGGGCCACCATTTCAAGGATTTCCCCAACAACAAATTTCGGCTCATGGTCATTAATCAGCTCAGCCGCAAAGCCTGCTTCAGTCAACTCTTGGTTGAGAACCGCGACTTGTTCGTCCGTCAGATAAACTTGGCCACAGCCTTCAATATTCATCCGATTAGACACCTGGAAAATATTCCAAGCCACTGTTTGGCCGTTATCCTCCCGATAAACACGCGCAACATTTCCTTTGCGCTCAGCGGTCAGTTTGGCTCCCTGATTATCGGCAGCAATAATCATGAGGACATCTCCGACATACTCTTTGTTGTATGTAAAAATCATTTGTTCCTCCAAAAATACTTTTAAAACTTCTTATAAATTCGCTAAAAAATCATTGATTTGACTCTTGGTCTTGCGGTCGCGATTGACATATCGACCAATTTCTTGCCCATTTTCCAAAACGATTAGACTCGGAATCCCGTAAACATCCCATTTTTGGGCGACAGCCATATACTGATCCCGATCCACCTCAAGAAAAGTAAACTCAGGATTTTCAGCTTCAATTTCCGGCAGGAAGGGCTTGATAAATCGGCAGTCCCCACACCAGTCAGTCGTAAAAAAGAAGACAGTCTTCCCCCTATGCTCTACATAAGAAGCCAG
Source organism: Streptococcus sinensis (assembly GCF_000767835.1). Classification (GTDB taxonomy): domain Bacteria; phylum Bacillota; class Bacilli; order Lactobacillales; family Streptococcaceae; genus Streptococcus; species Streptococcus sinensis. Next base: position 15,189 of record NZ_JPEN01000050.1, read on the forward strand.
TTCCTCTATGTTTTGGGGAATAATCATCACTCTTCCTCGTAAGTTAGCTGCCCATTCTCATAGACGAAGGTAAAATGGCGGTCATCTTCTAGAACAACTCCTCCGACCATACGACTGTCGGTTGACTCATAAAGCTCCACATAGACTGTTGCGATTGGTCCACGGCTAGAAAAAAAGTCCCGTACAGTCCGAACAATTTCTTCTCTATTGCGTAATCTTTTCTGCTCCTGCACGACCTTAGCAGCTCCAAAAGCCAAGGCGCTAGCTCCCAAAAGGGCTGTTGTGGTTAAAATAATTTTTTTAGCTTTCATGTAGAATATTTTAACACAAAAGAGCAGAGGCGACAAACAATATTATAGATTTCTCATCTTCTTTTAATCCGACCTGTTATTCTCTTTGAAAAAGTGATAAAATAGGGAACAGAAAGAAGGTAAGTTTATGACAACATTATTTTCAAAAATCAAGGAAGTAACAGAGCTTTCTGCTATTTCTGGGCACGAAGGACCTATTCGCAACTATCTGCGGGAAAAAATCACTCCTCACGTTGATGAGGTTGTTACCGACGGTCTAGGTGGCATCTTCGGGGTGCGCCATGCAGAAGCTGAGAATGCTCCCCGCCTTCTGGTTGCGGCTCACATGGACGAGGTTGGCTTTATGATCAGCGAGATTAAGCCGGACGGAACCTTCCGCGTAGTAGAAATCGGTGGCTGGAATCCATTGGTCGTGAGTAGCCAACGCTTCAAACTCTTTACCCGTGAAGGTCGGGAAATCCCTCTTATCTCAGGCTCTGTCCCTCCTCATCTGACGCGTGGTGCTGGCGGACCTGTCATGCCACAGATTGGCGATATTGTCTTTGACGGCGGCTTTGCGGACAAGGCAGAAGCCGAAAGCTATGGTATCCGTCCGGGAGACACGATCGTGCCAGACAGCAAGGCTATTCTCACAGCTAACGGTAAAAATATCATCTCCAAAGCCTGGGACAACCGCTATGGCGTCCTTATGGTCAGCGAATTAGCTCAAGCCTTGTCTGGACAAGAACTAGGTAACCAACTCTATGTCGGCGCCAATGTTCAAGAAGAGGTTGGCCTGCGTGGTGCCCATGCTTCAACAACAAAATTTGCCCCTGAGGTCTTTCTCGCTGTGGATTGCTCCCCAGCAGGCGACATCTATGGCGGTCAAGGAGCTATTGGCGACGGAACGCTGATTCGCTTCTTTGACCCTGGTCATCTCATGCTACCAGCCATGAAGGACTTCCTCCTGACAACCGCAGAGGAAGCTGGTATCAAATATCAATACTACTGCGGCAAAGGTGGAACCGATGCTGGCGCTGCACATCTCCAAAGCGGTGGTGTGCCGTCTACTACGATCGGTGTCTGCGCCCGCTATATCCATTCCCACCAAACTCTCTATGCCATGGATGATTTCCTGCAAGCCCAAGCCTTCCTGCAAGCGCTGGTCAAAAAACTGGATCGCTCAACCGTGGACACGATTACCAACTATTAACGATTGATCACCCATTCGGGTGATTTTTCTATAAACTGAAGATCATCTTTGCAAGTTTTCTACCTTCAAAACCCAAAAATCTCTAATCTTTTGTTATAATTTTTAGCGGAGGTAAAAACAAACATGGAAAAAATTGCTTTTGATTCTGAGAAATACTTAAACCTGCAGCGCGACCATATCTTGGAGCGCATTAATCAATTTGAGGGCAAATTGTACATGGAATTCGGTGGTAAAATGCTGGAAGACTTCCATGCTGCCCGCGTCCTGCCAGGCTATGAACCGGACAATAAAATCAGACTGCTCAAAGAACTCAAGGACCAAGTGGAGATTGTCATTGCTATCAATGCCAATAATATTGAGCACTCGAAAGCCCGTGGTGACTTGGGCATTTCCTATGATCAGGAAGTTCTGCGCCTCATTGATACCTTTAATGAGCTGGATATTTATGTAGGCTCAGTGGTCATCACCCAGTATGCCGGCCAGCCAGCAGCCGACCTCTTCCGCAGTCAGCTAGAAAGGAACGGAGTTGACTCCTACATCCACTACCCAATCAAAGGCTATCCTACCGATATAGACCATATCATCTCGCCTGAAGGTATGGGCAAGAACGACTATATCAAGACCAGTCGTAATCTGGTCGTGGTGACCGCACCTGGTCCTGGTTCTGGTAAATTGGCTACTTGCTTGTCCAATATGTACCACGACCAAATCAACGGCATCAAGTCAGGCTATGCCAAGTTTGAAACCTTCCCAGTTTGGAATCTGCCCCTGCATCATCCAGTCAACTTAGCATACGAAGCCGCTACAGCCGACCTCGACGACGTCAACATGATTGACCCTTTCCACCTGCAAACCTACGGAAAAACCACCGTCAACTACAACCGTGATATCGAAATTTTCCCAGTCCTTAAGCGCATGCTAGAACGTATCCTTGGAAAATCGCCTTATGCATCCCCAACGGATATGGGCGTCAATATGCTCGGCTTTGCCATTGTAGATAATGACGCTGCTATCGAGGCTTCCCAGCAAGAAATCATCCGCCGCTACTACCAAACTATTCTGGACTTCAAGGCGGAGCGGGTCTCTGAATCTGCTATCAAGAAAATCCAACTCTTGATGAACGACTTGGGCATCACACCGCTGGATCGGAAAGTAACCGTGGCTGCGCGTGCCAAGGCTGAAAGCACTGGTGACCCCGCTCTGGCTTTAGAATTGCCAAACGGTGAAATCGTAACCGGTAAGACCTCTGAGCTTTTTGGCCCTACAGCTGCTGTCTTGATTAATGCCATTAAGAAATTAGCCAACATCTCTAAAGAGACCAAGCTGATTGAGCCTGAGTATGTCAAACCAATCCAAGGCCTGAAAATCAATCATTTGGGCAGCCGCAATCCACGCCTCCACTCCAATGAAATCTTGATGGCTCTGGCTATCACAGCCATGGAAAATCAAGATGCCGCACACGCTATGCAGCAGTTGGGCAACCTCAAGGGCAGCGAAGCTCATTCGACCGTGATGCTGACGGATGAAGACAAGAATGTCCTGCGCAAACTGGGCATCCATATCACCATGGATCCAGTTTATCAGTATGACCGTCTCTATAGAAAATAAGAATAGGCACTCGCCAAACAGGTGCCCCGCACAAGAATCATCAATCCTATGAAAACCAGCGCCTCAAAACGCTGGTTTTTTTACTGCATTTAACTGGTAATCACTCCATTTATATGTTAAGTGCTTCTATGCTTTTAGTGACGAAAGCACCTCCTAAAGCATTGCGGTCTATCATCTGAAAACAAAAGCAGTCTACATAATCGGAGAAAAAACAAAAACTACAGAATGATTGTCAAATCTTGATCTCTTTCAAGTTTTACATTCTTCTGTAGTTTTATGTATACTATTTTAAAAAATTATTTTTATAGATTACATCATGCCGCCCATCATGCTTGGATCCATAGCTGGTGCTGCTGGCGCAGGTTCTGGTTTATTGGCCACAACAGCTTCCGTTGTCAAAATCAAGCTAGCAACTGAAGCGGCATTTTGCAGGGCTGAGCGCGTCACCTTAACTGGGTCAATAATCCCAGCTTCAATCATGTTGACCCATTCGCCAGTCGCTGCATTAAAGCCTGTACCTGCTTCAGAGTTTTTCAGGCGGTCAATGACGATTGAGCCTTCGAATCCTGCATTCAGAGCGATTTGACGGACAGGTTCTTCCAAAGCACGGAGGACGATGTTACGGCCAGTCGCTTCATCACCTGTTAATTCAAGGGCAGCTACTGCACCCAATACGCTGACAAAGGCTGTACCCCCACCAGACACAATTCCTTCTTCCACTGCGGCACGGGTTGCGTTAAGGGCATCTTCAATGCGGAGTTTCATTTCTTTGAGTTCGGTTTCGGTTGCAGCTCCGACCTTAATCACCGCAACACCACCGGACAATTTAGCCAGACGTTCTTGCAGTTTTTCCTTATCAAATTCAGAAGTTGTGCTTTCGATTTGTGATTTGATAACCACCACACGATTGGCAATGGCTTCAGGATTGCCAGATCCTTCCACAATCACGGTGCTGTCCTTGTCAACAGTGACTTTGGAAGCTTGTCCAAGTGCTTCAATGGTCGCATCTTTGAGCTCCAGACCAAGGTCTTCTGTAATCACTGTACCGCCTGTCAAGATGGCAATGTCTTCTAGCATAGCCTTGCGACGGTCACCGAAACCTGGTGCTTTAACAGCCACTACATTGAAGGTACCACGAATCTTGTTAAGAACCAATGTTGGCAAAGCTTCACCATCCACATCATCTGCAATAATCAAGAGCGGACGGTTGGTTTTCAAAATACTTTCCAACAATGGCAGAATTTCTTGAATGTTAGAAATTTTCTTGTCTGTAATCAAGATATAAGGGTTGTCCAGATCAGCCACCATTTTTTCACTATCCGTCACCATGTATTGAGACAGGTAGCCACGGTCAAACTGCATTCCTTCTACAACATCCAGCTCTGTTTCCATACCTTTGGACTCTTCGATGGTGATAACGCCATCGTTGCCAACTTTTTCCATAGCTTCAGAGATGTACTCGCCGACTTTCTCGCTACGAGAAGAAACGGCAGCAACCTGAGCAATCGCTTCTTTGTTAGAAACCGGAATCGCCGTTTCTTTCAGAGCGCTGACAGCAGTCGCAACTGCTGCTTCAATCCCGCGGCGGATACCAATTGGGTTGGCACCAGCAGTTACGTTTTTGATGCCTTCGCGAACAATAGCTTGGGTAAGAACAGTAGCAGTCGTTGTTCCGTCTCCAGCAATATCATTGGTTTTTGAAGCCACTTCTGATACCAACTTAGCACCCATATTTTCAAAATGGTCTTCCAATTCGATTTCTTTGGCAATAGTCACACCGTCATTGGTGATGAGGGGGGAACCAAAAGATTTTTCCAAAACAACATTGCGACCTTTAGGACCCAAGGTTACCTTGACAGTATCTGCTAAAATATCCACACCACGAACCATTGCACTGCGTGCATCTGATGAAAATTTAATATCTTTTGCCATTTTTAAACCTCTTTCTTAGATTTTTACTCCACAATTGCAAGAATGCTTGCCTCTCCAACGATTAGGAATTTCTCATCCTGATCTTTAACTTCAATGCCAGCATGGCTTTCAACTAAAACCTTATCACCTGGCTTGACACTCGGTGCGACCAGGTCTCCGTTTAGCGTACGGATCCCTTGGCCGACTGCGATGACTGTCGCCTCTTTTGTCGCGTCCTGCCCTGCACCAGCAATGACAAAGCCACCAACTTTCTGTTCTTTTTCTTCTACTTTTAAGACCACACGGTCACCTAACGGTTTTAACATGCTTTTCCTCCAAAGATTGAATTTTAGCACTCTATCTATATGAGTGCTAATCTATAGTTAATATTGTATCACTTGGTCAGAAATAGTCAAGAAAAAAACTTTGCCAAATGACAAAGTTTTTTTGGGGGAAAGTTAAATGGAAACCTTATTGAGCTAACCTCAGCTTCTCTTCAAAATCATCAATGACCTTTTGTAAATTCAGTCTACCCTTGTAGATGCCATAGCCAAAAACTAGCATGGCAAGGATTCCCAAAATAGCCAAGATAACACCGATGATGAACAGAAGCAGATTGGTTCGATGAAAGAGATAGATCAGGACAAAACCGATACTGGCAATGGTGAAGAAGAGACTAAACCAGCGTCCGAGATTTTCAATCATATGCTTTTGGTATCGAATTTCTGTTTCATAGCCTTGAATCAATTCCTGTTCTGTCATGATTTTTCCTCTTTTTCTTAATATTGGAGACCTGGGTTAAAGAAGCCTGCCAGTACTCCAAGGAAGGCGATAACAACTAGAATGAGCATCACTTTGATTGGAGAAAGGTTCTTCTTAGCCATGAGCCACCAGCAAAATACGATAAAGACAGCTGTCAAGAGGCCTGGATAAACACCGTCCAATTTATCTTGCAGGACAAGGTAAGGCTCTTTTTCACCCGGATTGGTCAATTGAAAGGCAGTTTTGATTGGTACCCAAGTTGCTGCAACGGCACCGATAACCATCCCGCCGACAATCCCAACAGATTTACGGATAGCTTGGCCTTGTTCTCCCACTAGGAATTCAACGGCCTTATCTCCCAGTTCATAACCTTTAAAGTAAGCAAAACGCATACCGAAATAAGCCAGCAGGTTCCAAACTAGGATATAGAAGATGGCACCGATCGGTGAGCCTCCATTTGAAAGCCCCATTGAGATCCCCAAAATAACTGGAATCAGGGTCCCAACGACCAGAGAGTCACCGATACCGGCAACCGGCCCCATCAAGCCAGCCCGAAGTCCGTTGATGGTTTCGTCATTTACTGCTTCTGCACCATTAGCACGCGCTTCTTCCAAACCAGCTGTGATCCCAACGACCAGAGTACCCAGCTGAGGTTCTGTGTTGAAGAAGGCTGTATAAGTGTGCATAGAACGTGCTTGCTCTTCTTTCGTATCGTACAATTCTTCCACGATTGGCAGCATAGAGGTCAAGTAACCAAAAGTCTGCATGTGCTCTTGAGAGAAGCAGGTCAGGTGACCATAGTACCAGTGGTGGAATGATTTGGTCAATGTTTTTTTAGATATTTTTTTAGTTGCCATCTTAGATATCCTCCTCGTCATCATCGTCAAAATCACCTACTGCCACAGCACTGGCTTTGGCATTTTTCGCCATCTGTACTTCATAGAAGAGCAGAGCAAAGATCAGTGATACAACTGCACTAGACACAAGGTTGAGGCCAAGTGAGGCAGCCAAGGTAAAGCCAACGAAGAATGGGACAAAGTCTGTCACTTTTTCAACGATTTGTTTCAAGAGAATCGCAATACCGACACATGGAAGGAGAGAACCGACTGTGAAGAGGGTTTTCATTGGCAGACCATCCATTGGGAGGGCATCTTTCAGAGCTGTAACGGCATCAGCACCGTAACGGCAAAGAATCAGAGTTGGCAAGAAAGAGAAGAGGAAGTGGGAAACCCATGGAAGGTACCAGTCAACTGCATACAATTTTTTGTATTCTCCCTGTTCGACTGCTTTCCAGCCCATGTGCTGCCATACCAAGTTCATCGTCGCTGTTCCGTAGAAGAGAACCGTTCCCAACGTACCCACCAGCACACCCATTGATTTTGCAAAGTCAGCAGCCTGCTGAGCATCTGAAATCCCTTGTGACTTGATCGCAACCATTGCCAAAGGAATACCGATGTAAGAAACTGCACGGACATCAGCCGAAACAGTACCGCCAGGTGTTACCAGCGCGATATACACCAACTGCATGGCTACCCCACAGATAATACCGAGACTCACATCTCCTAAAATCAAACCACATACGAGTCCCCCGACAAGCGGACGTCCAAGTGTATAGTTACCAATACTTGAGCCACCCATACCCGGCATAGAAGACAAACTAGCAAAGATACCGAGTATTGCGGCTTGCAACCAAGAAATTGTCATAATCTTTCTCCTTTAAGTAAGATTGAGCAGTCGCAGGCACCCAGTTCTAACTCCCTCAAACAGTCCTTGCCTAGCAAGGCTATAGAAAGTCCAAAACTTTGTCCTGCTTAGTCTCTGCTCCTGTTTAAAAACCAAATTTAGATTTAAAATCGCTCCAGTAACCGATGGAAACGTCTGGAAGCAGCTGGAATTTTACCTTGTAGCCTGCTTTTTCAATCGCTTCAATCGCTTCAGCTTCTTCTTGTGTGATGGATTGATTGTTTCCCAGCTTGACAGCTCCTGGACGGTCATTGGCTGGTCCGACGATGATTTCTTTAACATTGCCTGGCACATAGCCTTGATCCACCAAGATTTCTTTCATATCAATCGGATTTTTGGTAATCAAGAAATAGCGGCTGTCAGATTCAGTTACCTTGCCAGATTTTTCTTTGAAGGCTTCCTTGGTCCAAACGAAAGTTTTCTTGTCAGAAGCCCCTTTGTAGGCTTGGATCAAAACTTTGTTGCTTGCCGCTGCATCATTGACTGCAATCAGCCCATCGCAAGGATATTCCTTAGCCCAACGAGTGACAGTTTGACCGTGGATCATGCGGTCGTCAATCCGTACAAATGTTACTACCATTTTGAATCTCCTATCTAATTTAGTAAATGAATAACCCTTTTAAATGTCGTCGTCTTCTTCATCATCGTCTGATGAGACTTCAAACTCCTGCAAGGCTGCCGTCGCTTCTGAAAGAATCGTCTGAGCAAGGTCTTTGCCTTCCAGCATATCCTTCATCACAAGCCCAGTGAGCCCCATCGTCAGATTCAGCCCTCCAAGAATGACTGCCGAATCCAATTTGCCTAATTCCGCTAGGACACTAGCCGCTGTTGTCAGAGGACTTCCTCCCACAATATCGGCTAAAACCAAGACAGAATCATCTGCTTCTAAACCTGCCAAGGCTTGACGGAAATCAAGAGCAAAATCATCGACTGATTTTCCCTCTTTCAGACCCACGGCGATGATTTGGTCCGTTTTATCCCCGGCAAACATCTTCAAGGAGCTCTGTACGCCTTCAGCTAGCCCCCCATGACTGACCAGTACAAGATATTTCATGCTTCTTGCCTCCTTATTTTCTTGATTCTATTGTACAAAAAACGAAACCGCTTTCCCATTGTCAAATGTCACTTTGAAAAGATGACAAATGTTAGTTTAGATATGACAAATGTCATATTGGTCTAGGCGACTTAGAAAATAGGTTCTTTATATTTATTAACGGATTACAAGCGAGCACAGGTTAGGCTGAAATCAAAGCTAACCTGCTATAAATAAAAAAAGCAGAAAACTATCTGCTTTCAATTTCTTTTTGAATACTTGGAAGGGCACTGTCAATTTCTTGATTTCCTGAGGCTTCCTTAATCAAATAATCAATCCTTTCCAAGGTCTGGCGATCAACTTCTTGTCCGATATCCATGATGGAACGCTCCATCATGTGATCCAACCTCTCAGAAGTCAGAGAATCCAAGCCGAAGTCATCTGCCTGCAAGATTTCTCTGGTCTGCTGGCTTTTCACCACAGTTGGTAAGACTGAGGTTCCTTGCGACTTTTCAAACAAGGCCTGCTGACTTTTTTCATTTTGCGACAGGAGCAACATGAACTCCCAAGCTAGTTTTTCCTGCTTGGTGTTGGAAGACATAGCAAAGAGAGAAGTCTTTACTTGAGTGCCATAAACTTCTGGACTCGCTGTCGGCATGGAAATACAGGTCCAAGAAAAGCTAGAATATTTGGCGACATGATAAGGATAAGGTTTGTAGGTTCGATACTGAGCCAGGCTCATAGGATAAAAGGCCACCTTCCCCTCGTCAAAATCATTAGAAGTGACTTGATAATGCTGATTGAGAGTCTCTAGTTTACTCATAAAGGACAGAGCCTGGTGCATTTCAGCACTGTCTACATTGATACCGGATTTATCGGTAAGATGGCCGCCGTAAGCGACCAGAGCCTGCTGCCAGGTATAATCCGTAATGCCGTACTGATCCACTACACCATCTCCATTGGTGTCCTTGGTCACTTTCTTGCAAATCTCATAGAAATCCGCCAACGTCCAGCCTGACTCCGGAATGCTGACACCTTCTTTTTCCAGCAGGTCTTTATTGACGCACATCATGATGGGATTGCTCTCAACTGGAAGGGCATAGCTGACTCTCTGGTATTGCCCAGCCTCATAAGCCACCGGATAAAATGCCTCTTTCTGCTCATCCGCTATCAGGGAGTCTAGTGTTTTAAGCGCTCCAGTTGAGGCCAACATGGAGAAATCATTTTCTGGCACCATAAAGAGATCCGGCTGCTCGCCCTCAAGAATCTTCTCTGCCAGCCAATCACCGTAGTCTTTTTTAGGGATACCACTCTCATAAACCACTTTCACATGAGGATGACTTTCCTCAAATTCTTCTATCAAATCGTCCAGCACTCTATTTTCCCTACTGTTGGGCACATCCCAGCTAGAGCCGGCATAAACACCGATGCGCAGGATTTTTTCCTGACTAGATGACCAGAGAGCAAAGCTTAAAATACCAGAAACAATAACCAGAACAAGAACAATCAAATGCCTGAATCGCCACTTCATTTGTCATTTCCCTTGCTAAAATCCCGCTGGGTCACTCCTGTCTGAACCGCCCAAATAGCTAACTGAGTTCGATCACGCAAATTCAGTTTAGACAGAATCCCTGATAGGTAGTTGCGCACCGTTCCTTCCGACAGATAAAGCTTGGCCGCGATCTCCTTATTAGAAATCCCAAAGCCTATCTGCTGGATAATCTTCCACTCCGTCCGGCTCATGTCCTCTACATTTTCCTCCGACACTGTGATAGCAAAGTTGGACTGGGCCATCTGTGAAAAGATTTTGAAGACCTTGGTGGCAATATTGGGATTGATCATGGCTCCGCCTCGATAGACTGTCTGAATGGCTTCGTGAAGCTCTTCTGTCGAAACCCCTTTGAGAATATAGCCAGACGCGCCGTATTTGAGAGCAGAGAAGATAAATTCATCGTCATCAAAGGTTGTCAGGATGATAATCTTAACATCCGGATACTGTTCCTTGACAGCCTTGGTACAGAGCACACCATCCATGACTGGCATGCGGATATCCATCAGAATCACATCCGGACGAAGCCGCTGAAGTTTCTCCAACACTTCTTTTCCATCACTGGCTGTTCCCACCACTTCGATATCCGTATGAGCTGACAGAATAATCTGCAGCGATTCTCGGATTAGAGCCTGGTCATCTGCAATTAAAACTTTAATCATTCCAACCTCCTATTTTGGGGATTTCAATGTAGGTATAAAAACCTTCACGATTTTCAAAATGAACCTTGCCACCAATAATAGCCAACCGTTCCTGCATTTGTTTCAAACCATAGCCATAGTGTAATTCATCAAAACCCACACCATCATCTCGAATAATCATAATATAATTTTCTTTTTCTAACAACTCAATCCAAATAGTCCTGGCATGGCCATGACGCACTGAATTCGTAATTGACTCTTGAATGATGCGAAAAACAATATCTTCTTTGGCAATGTCTAAATCAATAGTATCCCATTCATAGAGAAAATGAATATCCAAATTGGAAATTGCCTCATACTCTCGGATAATCTTTAGCAAAGCCTCTTTCAGACTATTATTCTCCAGAGTTCCCGGCCGCATTTTATTGAGCGAGCCTCGGACATCCCGAATCCCGTCACGAACAACGACTGAAACATTGTTGAGCTGCTCCTTGGCCCGCTCGGTGTCAATGTCCACTAGGACCTTGATGGCATCAATTCCCGCTGAGATGCCCGTCAGGGCATGCCCTAGTGTATCATGAATTTCACGGGCAATCCGCTTTCTTTCTCGGTCTTCAGCAATTTTTTCTGACAAAGCTAGATAGCTGTTCAGCTCCCGATTGGCCTGAGAAGCCATGCGGAGCTCCTCCTCAATCCGATGCCGCTCTGTAATCGCCGACATGATATAAAAGAGAAGAGAAATCATAAAGACGACAATATTGAGGGAGAAAAGAAAGTTCTTGCCAAAAAGCAGTAGCAATCGTGTAGATTCTGGATAAAAACGAATATAGGTATCCAATGAAGGCAGTTTGACAAAGAGCGACAGCAGGTCGTAGTTTGACAATAGCAACATACTAAAACTCAAAATAATAAAGGAGAACCAGTATTTTTTGTCCTTGGAAGCATTGAACTCTTTAGAGCCATAGAAAATATCTGCAAAGACGAGGAGAATCAGCCCATTGTATGACGAATGCAGGGCAGTAAAGATGACCAGCATCAGCAAAATTTCAATCATGGTCACCTTATCGTAAACAGATAGCTGATCGGGATGCTTTTCCCGATAGTACATCACCAGTAGCAGGCAAGCATAAAAGATAATAGAAATCAGGAAAGTGAAACTGGGCGATCCTGGAATGGCATCCAAACGCTCCAAAAGCGAGTGACTGAACCCTTTTGTTACGACATAATTGGTTGCAAAAAGATAAATCGAAGCATTATAGACAATGGCTATAAAATTGATGACCATTAGAGCTATTTTACTGTAAAAAATGCTTTTTTTTGCTTTCATCACTGCCACCCTGTAATTGGATACTCACCAATATTGTCCTTGTTAATCAAGCGGACTGGTATTAGATACTGGCTGTCACAGGATTTCTTTTCCCGCATCAGCTCAATCACTTCTGCCACCTTTCGTCCCATCTGAATAGGCGACTGGGCCACCGTTCCTTGAATATCATTCGTATTGGCCAAAAAATTCTTAATATCTGGGGAACCGTCAACTCCATAAATATAAATTTTTTCTGCCACTCCTTGTTCCTTGATTGCAGCCAAAGCACCGATTGCAGCACGGTCATTGAGAGCCATAACGACATTAAATTCTAACCCATTATCCAAGGCACTTTTGACCTGAGGCATGCTTTCTTCGGTCTGCCCCAAGGTTTCCAACTGAGAAACAATCCGATAGGTTGGATGCCCTTTGATGGTATCCAGAAACCCCTGTACGCGATCCATAGCTGAGATGGCATTCCGGTGTTCAAGCAAAAGAATATCAGCCTCGGAAAGCCGACTCATCATATCTTTAGCAATCAAAACTCCCGCTTGATAGTTATCCGATACGATGGTCGTGTCAACAACAACCTGCTTATTCATCGGCGCATCTACCACGATAATGCGAATGCCCGCTTTTTTAGCTTCATTCAAAGCCCTGATAATATCTGGGCTGTCGCTCTTTACTGGATTGATAACGATAACATCAACCTTTTCTTTGATAAAATAAGTAATTTGCTGGCTTTGCTTCCCCTCATCCAACTCCGAATCACGAACATAGAGCCGACTCCCCTGTTGATTGGTTTTTTTCTCCAATTCAGCATTCAAGGTTTTATAAAAATCATTATTCATGGTCATATAGGTTGCCCCGATTTTAACTTGACCGCTGTCGGGCATGCTTCCTTTAAAGTAGATGAAAGCAAGACAACAGATTGCCAGCACAAAAACAGACCAGAGAGCACATTTCTGGCAAGTCTGAATCCTCTTTTTTCCCTTACTTAATACCATTTCTATCTCCTAGTCAGCTGCGCTCATTTAACACTTCACTTACATTTATTATATTATAATCAAACGAAAAAGCAAAACATTTCCTGGCTCCTATAATAAATAAAGAGACAGAGGATTCCTCTATCTCTTTGTATTCTTAAAAGGGTAATTCCTCTTCCTCTAGGACAAGATCTGCTAAATCAGCGCTGCTATTATTTTCACGAAGAGCACGCTGAGCCCGACTTTCTAGAAGTTGGAAACTTTGACAGAGCACTTCTGTCACATAGTGGTTGCTGCCATTTTTCTCATAACGGCGGGTACGCAATTCCCCATCAATCGAAATCAAACTGCCCTTTGTTGCATAGCTAGCCAAAGTTTCTGCCAATTTCCCCCAAACGACGATATTAACAAAATCGGCTTCCCTTTCACCATTTTGACCTTTATAACGACGATTAATCGCTACTGTTGCCCGAGCAACTGATTTCTCATTAGTCGTTTTATGCAATTCAGGTGTGGCCGTCAAACGGCCGATAACAATAACTTTGTTGTACATTTTAATTCCTCCTATCTTAATATTCGTAAAAAACATTAAAAAATCATAAAATCAGCAATTTCTTGAGAAATTCGATAGTTGCACGTTCAAGATTTATCATAGTTCGTTTTTTAGTTTAGAATTAAAACGTCAGTAGGTCATATCAACAAGCACTGCTTGGAGTTGGAAATTGAAGATAGAACTAGCGAGATTGCTAACAAAATAGCAGGAAAATTTGACAAACATACTAAGATTAGTAGTGAAGAAATCTCCGACGGGAGAGAGTACTCACTACTTT